>DATGFZ010000622.1:0-9200 GCA_035308805.1 Puia sp.
TTGTCGAAATCTGGATCAATGGTGAAATCATTTCCTCGAGTGTTGGCTTGCTCACAAGCTTACTTGAATACAAAGCCCTATCCCATGTATACAGATCGTTTGTTGTTGAGTTAACGCCAGCATCACCTACAATCCCTCCGAGATAATAATCCATATCGAAATTGTGCAAACTATCAGGTGCGATGTAACGTTTAAGGCTATCTGAAAAAACAAATCCCAATGCATAGTTACCAGGTGTCTTTCCTGCCAAGCGCGCGTTGTAAACAAAAGTATGGGTCATGCCGAGTGGCTGAAAAATATTTTTTGTCATAAAATCGCTGTAACTCTTTCCCGATACTTTTTCAATGATTGCGGCAAGCACCACATAGCCGGTATTGCTGTATCTGCATTTGGTCCCCGGTTTAAAGAGCAAAGTATCTTTTTGTTGCCGCAACATGTCAATAACATCTCTATTGATTGCCACCCTTCTGCGATCCCATTTTTTTTTGAACTCATCTTCAAAGGCCAGAAGCCCCGAAGTATGAGTAAGCAGATTACGAATCATAACATTGTCGTATGGAAAATCAGGAATGAATCTTTTTACATTATCCTCATAACTCAAAAGTTTTTTTTCTTTCAGTATCATGATCCCCACCGCTGTAAATTGTTCTGAAAGAGAAGCCAATTCAAAAACGGAACTGTCGTTCAACATTCTTTTTGAATTAAAATCAGCATAACCAAGGTCTTGCTGATAAATGATATTTCCTCCTTTTGCGATGAGTATGTTGCCATTGAAATGAAAATAATCATGCTGGCCTGTCATGAATTGCCTGAGCAAGGATGAATAATTCTTTTGAGCGGTCACCCAAACCGGTATCAACATAAGAAGAATTAGTTTTTTCATGATCGTAGATTATGGAATGAATTTATTCTTTATTTCCGATAATTATATTTGATAACAACTAAAAATACTCCCTTTCCAGCTTCTCAATTGTCTTTTCGAACCAGCCAATTGCATCGCTTTATTTTTTTCCACTTATATTTTGGTTGCCCCGTTTTCCTGGCGATGATGGAATGGTATGTGCTAGATGATGATGATGCACTTCCATAAAAAATTTTATTTATCTGCCGAATATTCGCTTCTCAATAAGTCTAACAAGTCATGATTGGTCTTTACATATTGTGCAAATTGCGAATGCCTCGACGACCGCAGCATTATCGCATAATAGTCAGCAATGTTGCTCGCCTCACTCCTGTTGAAATCCTGTAAATTCAAAATCTTCACACTGATTGAAAGCTGAGCACTGTCTTTGATCAAGACATCTGCCATCGATAAATCACCTTCATGGACGACCGAATCGAGCAATTTAAAATTGAAATGTTTTAAAACGAATGGTCTCAACACCGCGGAGGTATAACTATATTCCTGCTGCTGCCTTTCCCTGATCTTTGCGATTTCGACTCCCAGCTTACCTATTTCCTGTTGCAATTTCAGGCTTTTGAAATAACGTAAAGTCCCCGAATTTCTGAGTTGATTTAATACGGCATCATTTGGTTCGAAAGAAATGGCGGTGTTGATCCAAAAGCCCCAGGCGAATGCGGCGTAGAATAGTTTAGGCGGGTTAACGAGATCGCTATCAATGGCTACGTTTTTAAAATACATAAGGTTTTGCTCTTTTTTGATCCGCAAAGCAATTACGGTTTGCACATTCGCTGAATCCGTATATACTTCCTGGAAAAGGCTGCTGGCTAATTCTTCTGCCTGTTTATTTTCAGATACATTTTCCCTTATGGTTTCTGCAAAAAATCCCATAGTTACGGCAAGAAATATCATTAGGAATTCCAAAAAATATTCTTTGAAATTTTTCTTTTCTACCTGTGGGTGATGATGTACTTCCATTCTTTGGTTTATAATTTTTAGATTTCAGTTTTTTACTTCAATTGCTGTCTTGATTATATTTTTTACAGTCAGGTTAACTATACACAATTTTTCTTTTTATGTTTCAGGCAAGCCAAAAAGGGTGGGGTACTGATGCTTTTATTGAAGGAACAGGATGGATTCTCCATTTAAAGATGCAACTCCGGGCTTACACAGGTTTATAGATGTAAAATAACAAAAGCTAATATAAAAAGATTATCTTTATTAAGTTGTTATGTTGATGTTCTTCAGACAGTAATTTTTCCACTTTTTACTATCTCCCGTTCTCAACTATTTTATTATTTCAATTTCTTGTTTATGGTATTTTTAAAAGAACATCTGGAAGGCTTTTATCAATGGAATTCCGAGTCAGAAAAGTCCGTATTTGAAGGCAAACCAAGCCGTCGCGTTTTTAACCGATGGAATGGAGATCAGGTTTTATTTATCATTAACCTCTTAATAAAAGATCCAGATACTTCTTCGATCAGTGAAGGGAAAAAAATAGAAAAAATAATAATTGACCGCCTTCCCATTGAAACAAAAAGCGAGTTAAGTGTATTTAACTGGTTGCAGCAGGAAATGGCAAAAAACAATGTATCAGGCGAATTTGTTGGATGATGATTTATCAGCAGCCGATATCGGCAGAATTTCCCATGGCAAAGATTTACCGGAGATGTTTTTTTCGTTTGTGAGCAATGCCGCTCTCCTAACCACATTTTTCAGTTCGCGGATATTACCGGGCCATTTGTAACTGGCAAATAAAGCAATTACGTCGTCTTCAAAACCTTCTATGCTTTTATTCAACTCGAGATTCGCCTTCGCAAGAAAAAAATCCGCGAGCGGTTTGATATCCCTCCTGCGATCCCTTAATGCAGGAAGATTAATGGAGAATTCATTCAGCCGGTGATAAAGATCTTCCCTGAATTTCCTTTTTTTATGCGCATTGGGCAAATCTTCATTAGACGCAACAATAATTCTAACATCAATGTCAATCTCTTTATTTCCTCCCACGCGTTTTATTTTTCTTTCCTGGATAACCCTTAATAAAGATGATTGCACGTCAAGAGAAAGGTTCACCACTTCATCCAAAAACAATGTACCTCCATTGGCTAACTCAAAATGACCGGCTTTGTCTGTGTGCGCATCCGTAAAAGATCCTTTTACATGTCCAAAAAGTTCGCTTCCTGACAATCCTTTATTAATTGTTCCACAATCAAGAGAAATAAATGGTTTTGAACTTCTACTGCTCAGCTCATGAATATTTTTTGCGACGACTTCTTTTCCGGTTCCGCTTTCCCCATACAAAATCACGCTGTAATTGGTGGGCGCCACCAACTCGACTTGTTTATATAATTCTTTTGTTGCCGGATCATTCCCCTTAAAAAAATTGTTATCTGATCCCGAAGTTGCTTTATTGGTTTTACGCGGGAGTTTTTCGCCGTCCCCAACATCACCGTTGGAAGAACCAAAAACGGTTGAAAGAATATTTAATATCTCATGTGGTACAATTGGCTTAACGATATAATCGTGAGCCCCGAATTTTATGACCTCGACGGCGGTTTTGATATCAGAGTACCCGGTGAATATTAAAAAAATGATTGCTGAGTTGCACTTTATTATTTCCACTAAAACATCTTTGCCGTTCATATCCCCCAAACGGTAATCGCAAAGCACCGCATCAAAATTTGACCTTTTGAAACTGGCTATGCCAGATTCCCCCGAGGAGGCCGTTTCGGTATCATATCCATGCTTCCTTAAGAATTTACTCAATAATACACACATGTCGGAATCATCATCAATAATCAGAATTCTCTTCATAATTATTGTAAGATAAGTAAATTCATTGCCCGTTTTTTATATTTTTTTTATTAGCAGGCACATTTATCCTAAACAACAAACTGAAAGGACACGACTCGTTTGTGGAAAGCTTTTACAATTGGATAAACGGCGCACATTTTCCCTGTTATCTTTTTAAATTGCGCCGGTGTCTATTTATATTTCTGTCAATAAATATTTCTATTTGGATGCATTATTTTTTTGTTTCGGGGCATTTTCTTTGTTTAAATATAAAAGGCAGTTAGTTTTATAACTTCGCTGAATGCCATATAATACACATAACCAATTAAACACCATTAGTGATACAAAAGTTTTTTTTTCGGACGATCATCATTTTGACGCTGGGTACCCATATATTTTCCTGCAACAGCGGTGATGCAAAAAATGTTTCCGATTTCAATTCGCAAGCTGAAATCAAAGACTTCAAAGTGTTGACCCTCCATCCACGAAAAGCAAAAGTAGATGCAGACTTCCCCGCAACGATTCAAGGACAGCAAATCATCGAGATAAGACCTAAGATCGATGGATATATTGATGCCATTTACGTGCAGGAAGGGGCTGCCGTTAAAAAAGGCCAGTTACTGTTCCGTATCAATAATCCACAATACGAGCAGGAAGTAATCACTGCCAAGGCCAGTATCAAAAGCGCTGAAGCAGATGTAGACGCTTCTAAAATGCAGATCGCCAAAGTAAAACCCCTTGTTGAAAAGGAAATTATCAGCAAGTACGAATTGGAATCTGCCCAATACACACTCAAGTCAAAGGAAGCCGCTCTCGCGCAGGCAAAAGCGGCATTGATCAATGCGCAAACCAATGTTGGTTATACTTTATTACGTAGCCCCGCGAATGGCGTCATCGGTACAATACCTTACAAAGTAGGAGCACTCGTAAGCAGCACCAGTGCAGAACCGCTTACCAATTTATCAAACATTGGTAAAGTATATGCGTATTATTCACTCAACGAAAAACAACTGCTCCGGTATTTTAACAGTACGCCAGGTTCTACCGCACAAGAAAAAATAAATAACCTCCTGCCAGCAACTCTTGTTCTTGCAGATGGCACTGTTTATCCTGAAAAAGGTAAAATAGAAATGGCCAGCGGAATGATATCTACTGAAACAGGTACAGCAACTTTCAAAGCCATTTACCAAAATCCATTGGGAATAATAAGAAGTGGTGCGAGCGCGACGGTAAGGATCCCAACCATCCTGGATTCCGCATTGGTAATTCCTCAAAGCGCAACTTATGAATTACAGGATAAAAGACTTGTATATATTTTAGGAAAAGATAATAAAGCATCCAGTATCGCGATCACTGGTATTCCCACTGACAATGGACAATATTTTATTGTTACAGGCGGCCTAAAACCAGGTGATACCATAATTTTGGAAGGATTGATCGGGTTAAAAGACAATACTCAAATAATACCAAAACAGGCAAATGTTGATTCGGTTTATACAAACCTTAAATAAACATTTGAAAAGAAAATGATAAAAAGATTTATAAAAAGACCGGTTTTCAGCACAGTCATCTCTGTAATAATTGTACTGCTGGGAATTTTAGGTTTGATCAAATTACCGATAGAACAATATCCGAATATTGCACCACCGACTGTACAGGTATCCGCCAGTTACACGGGCGCGAATGCAGAAGTCGTCTTGAGAAATGTGATTGTTCCTCTCGAAGAAGCTATAAATGGCGTTGAAGGAATGACTTACATGACTTCTTCCGCGGCCAATGACGGATCTGCATCAATACAAATCTATTTCCAGGTAGGAACCGATCCCGATAAGGATGCAGTAAATGTGCAAAATCTTGTATCCAGTGCGACAAGCCAATTGCCTCAGGATGTGGTTAAGGTCGGCGTTACCGTTAGAAAGCAACAAAGTAGCATGGTCTTGATTTTTGCTTTGTACAGTGATAAGCCTGCTTATGACCAGACTTTTTTGCAGAACTATGCCAACATAAATATACTTCCACAAATAAAAAGAGTACCAGGAGTTGGAAGCGCGAATAGTTTTGGAACGCGCGATTATTCGATGCGTATATGGCTTAAGCCGGATTTGATGTCTGTATACGGACTTACACCGGATGACGTTTCCAATGCATTGACTGAACAAAATATTGATGCGGCACCGGGAAAATTTGGTGAGAATGGAAACCAGAGTTTTCAATATGTTATTACATACACGGGCAAGCTGCAATCCGTATCGCAATTTGAAAACATAATCATCAAAGCAAAAAGTAACGGTCAGTTGTTGCACCTCAGAGATATCGCCAGGGTGGAAATTGGCGCATTGCTCAATTCGTTCGCAGCGGCATATAATGGATATCCCGCAAGTGGCATGGCCATCAGCCAAACCCCCGGTTCCAATGCAAGAGACGTCATAAATATGTCGAAACAGGCAATGGAAGAAGCGAGCAAATCTTTTCCTGATGGCATTCATTATAGTATTGTGGTTGACATCAACAGGTTCTTAAGCGCATCCATTGAAAAAGTAATCACGACCCTGCTGGAATGTTTTGGACTTGTGTTTTTAGTTATTTTTCTTTTCTTACAGGATATCCGGTCAACAATTATTCACGGCATATCCGTGCCTGTTTGCATTACGGGAACATTTTTCTTTTTGTATATTTTCGGTTATAGCATCAACCTGCTTACATTATTTGCGCTTGTCCTGGCAATCGGAATTGTGGTGGATGATGCTATCGTGGTGGTGGAAGCCGTACATGCAAAGTTGGAACACGGTTATCAATCGCCACGCAAAGCAGCCATTGATGCGATGCAAGAAATAACAGGCGCGATTTTATCCATCACCTTAATCATGGCGGCTGTATTTATTCCGGTAACCTTTGTTGGCGGATCAACCGGTGTTTTTTATAAACAGTTTGGTGTCACATTGGCTGTCGCAATTGGTATCTCTGCGATTAATGCATTAACGCTATGTCCCGCCCTCGCCGCTTTATTCTTAAGACCTCCCAGACATACCGAACATGAAAAAAGAAATTTTCTGCAGAAATTTGGTGCAGGTTTTAATGTTGCCTACGACTCATTAACCGCGAAGTATACAAGAGCTATTAAATTTCTTTCCCTAAAAAGATGGATCATTCTCGGCTCGGCTGCAGTATTTATCACACTATTTGTTTTTCTGATGAAAACGACACCATCCAGTTTTGTGCCTGATGAGGACATGGGAACTATTTTTGTGCCGATTAGTCTTCCTGCTGCTGCTTCCATGGAACGTACTGCGGCTATCGTCGAACAGGTCAGTGACAGCGCCAAATCCATCCCCCAGGTAGAACATGTATTTCGTGTGGTTGGATTTAATTTTTTGGCCGGCACCGGCAGCAATTACGGGATTGTTTTTTTGGAACTGAAAAGCTGGGAGAAAAGAAAAGGCATCAGCAACCAGGATGTGATCCGAATGCTTAATCAAAAAGTGGCAGGCATAAGAGAAGCAGCTATTTTTTCGATTCCTCTTCCCACGATCACCGGCTTTGGCGGCACGGGTGGTTTTTCTTTTCAATTGCAGGATAAAGGGGGACATGATATTGGAGAATTTTATGCAGTTGCGCAAAAATTCCTCGCTTCATTAAATAAAAGAAAGGAAATCCAATATGCCACCACCTCTTTCGATCCTGGATTTCCGCAGTATGAACTAAGTGTAAATGTTGCCAAAGCAAAGGACGCCGGCGTTGGCGTGAACGATATTTTAAATACCATGCAGTTTTATTATGGAGGATTTTATGCTTCAAACTTCAATAAGTATGGGAAGCAATACCGGGTCATGATACAAGCCGATACCGATTACCGCGCGAATGTAGAAGGTCTGAATAAAATTTATGTAAAATCGGGTAGTAATAAAATGGCGCCCATCACTGAGTTTATCGATATTAAACGTTCATACGGTCCACAGAGCATTACCAGGTTTAATATGTTTACCTCTATTTCTGTGAATGGAACCCAAAATCCTGATTTCAGTTCGGGAGAAGCGCTCGTTGCAATAAAAGAAGTAGCGACACAAACATTGCCTCCCGGTTATGGATATGAATATTCCGGAATCAGCCGGGAAGAACAAACCAGTGGCACCCAATCCGTTTATATTTTTCTGCTCAGTCTTGTATTTGTTTATCTTTTATTAAGTGCGCAATACGAAAGTTATATTCTTCCATTCGCCGTGTTGTTATCCATGCCTGTCGGGTTATCCGGAGTGTATCTTTTTGCCAGAATGTTTGGCATCGGTAATAATATATACATGCAGATTTCATTGATCATGCTGATTGGTTTATTAGCCAAGAATGCCATATTGATCGTTGAATTTGCGTTGGAAAGAAGACGCAGGGGGATGGGCCTCGTTGATGCAGCAACTGAAGGCGCAAAAGCACGTTTGCGACCCATATTAATGACATCTTTCGCCTTCGTTTTTGGATTAATGCCGCTCATGTTTGCGGCAGGGGCCGGCGCCTATGGCAACAGGTCGATAGGCACTGGCGCAATTGGAGGCATGCTCATTGGGACGGTATTGGGTGTGTTTGTAATACCCGGATTGTTTATCATTTTCCAATCTTTACAGGAAAAAATAAGAGCGAATAAATATGACGAGAACGACGATCTGATAGAAAGCCAATTGCATTAATCTGAAAGTTGACGAATATGAATAGAAAAGCATGGGAAAAGTATATATTGACTGTTGGGCTGACCGTGTTGATCCTAATGACCAATTCATGCAAGATAACACAGCCCTACAGGGTTCCTGCCGACGCAACAAATAATAAATTATACAGGGATGCTTTCATTACTGATACAACAAACATTGCAAATATTTCCTGGAAACAAATGTTTACAGATACATTGCTTCAATCTATGGTCCAGGAAGGCATCAATAATAATCTTGATCTTAAAATCGCTGTCGCCCGAATAAAAGGTGCGACGGCCAATGTAAAACAAAGCAAACTGCAGTTACTGCCGGCATTTGATGCAACTGCTACGGCGACGTATCAGGAAGTTCCCTCCACGGTATTTGGCTTTCCACAAGCCTACCTGTTGGAGGTGACAAGTAGTTGGGAAGCCGATGTCTGGGGCAAATTAAGCAGCGCTAAAAAAGCAGCGCTTGCATCATTACTGCAAAGCGAAGCGTACAAAAAAGCGGTGCAAACACAACTCGTTTCGGATATTGTTACCAATTATTATTTGCTGATGGCTTACGATGAGCAATTGCGAGTCACAGAAAAAACAGTTGTAAACAGGGAGAGAGAAGTGGAGACGATGAAAATTTTAAAAGAAAGCAATGTTGTTACCGGCGCGGCCGTTGTACAAAGTTCTGCTAATCTTTATTCGGTGAAGATCACCATACCAGACCTGAAACAAAATATTCACGATACTGAGAATGTAATTAGTTTACTGTTAGGAAGAACGCCCGATTCCATTTTCAGAACTTCCTTGGAACAGCAAAATATTACGACTAAT
>DATGFZ010000623.1:0-14634 GCA_035308805.1 Puia sp.
ATTACAAAGTTTTGCCAAATCAATATTTTTCGATTGTTTGCAGGCTATATTAACTGCTAATGAAGAAAATCAGCCTTACCGGATGGATTTTGATCGCTATGATTTTAGGTATCCTTGCCGGTTATTTCGTTCATGAAAAAACTTCAGCTGATTTTATTGCAAAGTTTTCTGTAAACATAAAACTACTCACTAAAATATTTCTTTTTCTCGTGCAAATGATAATTGCGCCGTTGGTTTTTTCCACACTTGTTGTGGGCATAGCAAAACTCGGGGATTTAAAAACTGTAGGCAGGGTAGGGGTTAAAGCATTTTTGTGGTTTATCTCTGCATCATTTGTGAGTTTGTTGTTGGGAATGATTCTCGTGAATTTATTTCACCCCGGCACGGCAATAAAACTTAATCATGACGAACTTGCACAGGTTAAAAACATCGCGAGTCCAACACAGGAATTTACTGTCGAAACTTTTATTGATCATGTCTTTCCAAAAAGTGTTGTAGATGCAATGGCTAACAATGCCATTTTGCAGATTGTGATATTCAGTATTTTTTTTGGCGCGGCAACAGCCGCGGTGGGTGAAAAAGCAAAACCTGTAATCAAAGCGCTTGACTCCGTTGCGCATATAATTTTAAAAATGGTTTCCTATGTAATGATCTTTGCTCCAATCGGCGTTTTTGGGGCAATTGCTTCCATTATTGCATCAAGCGGGTTGGAGGTTTTCAATTTTTACGGACTGTATCTTCTCTATTTTATCATTGGGATTTTATTATTGTGGTCAATATTACTGGCTGTTGCATTTCTCATTTTGCAGAAACGTGTCCCGCAATTATTAAAAAGGATTGTGCAGCCTTTAATGATTGCTTTTGGCACCACCAGCAGTGAAGCTGTTTTTCCAAAGCTGACTGAAGCCCTCGAAAATTTTGGTTGTAAAGAAGAAATCGTTTCGTTCATTCTTCCGCTGGGTTACAGTTTCAATTTGGATGGAAGCATGATGTACATGACGTTTGCGAGCATTGCCATTGCGCAGATTTATCATATTCATATGGATGTTGGTACCCAGCTTACCATGTTATTGGTATTGATGTTAATGAGCAAAGGAATTGCCGGAGTACCGCGGGCGGCGTTGGTCGTGATTACCGCAACGGTGGGAATGTTTAAAATTCCAATTGAAGGAATTGCATTGTTATTGCCAATTGACCATTTTTGCGATATGTTCCGAAGCATGACAAATGTTTTGGGAAACGCATTGGCAACGAGTGTTGTGAGTAAATGGGAAAAAGAGTTGGACAATGACAAAGCGTTCCTGGATACCAGATAGGAATGAATATTGTCCGCTATATTTTGCGTGCCGTGAATATTGATTTTTTTATTGACCATCACTATTCACCATTGACCGTTAAATTAATTAACTTGGGGGTTTGTTTAACTTATGATTGAATTTTTAACCATAACCTGGAAAGACCTGCTAAGCCCGGAATTTTACATCAACAACGGAGGTTTGTGGGTTTTGCTTTTTATAATTTTTGCTGAAACAGGACTATTGCTCGGTTTTTTTCTTCCCGGAGACAGCTTGTTGTTTGTCGCCGGAATTTATACCACTGAACTTGCTGCCTATTTTTTTAATACAGGAAATGATTTCTTTAATCTTTTGTTGATAACGATCATGGTAACTTTTTGCGGCGTGCTGGGAAATACGGTTGGATATTGGTTTGGTGCAAAGAGCGGTCCTTTTTTGTACGAGCGAAAAGATTCTTTCTTTTTTAAGAGACATTATATAGAAGACGCAAAAGGATTTTATGAAAAGCATGGCGGAGCTGCGATTGTGTTTGCCAGGTTTTTGCCGATAATAAGAACCTTTGTTCCCATTATTGCCGGTGTGGTGAAAATGGATAAGAAGAAATTTTCTGTTTATAACCTCATTGGTTGCGTTGCTTGGGTGACTGCCATGTTATTCGCAGGTCACTACCTGCAAAGATTAATTTTGCGGGAATGGCATTTTGACCTCAAAGATCATCTGGAGGTAATTGTGGTGGGACTTGCGCTGGTTACCGGATTGCCGGTTTTGATAAAATTATTTTTTGGAAAAAGGGCATCAAGCAGGAAATGATCTGAATCTTCTTCATCCCAATGACTTACAAACAGCACAATCCTAAATAATGTAACTGCCATGTAATGATGGAACAACAGATAATAGGATTGCAATGGAACCAGGCTCAATTGGAGGCACTCAGGGAAGTTGAATTGCCCGCGCTGAAAGCGGAATTGGGAAAGCAGAAACGTAAAAATCGAAAACAATACATTTTTTTACTTTTTTAATTTGATTTTTATCCAATAAAATATCATGCAGCCAAAACCCCCCTCTCTTTTTAATCTTGCAGTTATCGTTGGCGCGCTTGGATATTTTGTTGACATCTATGACCTGTTGTTATACAGTATTATTCGGGTACCTTCTTTAAAATCTCTTGGATTGAGTGATATCGATATTGATAAGCAGGGATTGCATATCATCAACATTCAAATGCTGGGCTTGCTGATCGGCGGCATTATATGGGGTGTTTTGGGTGATAAAAAAGGGCGTTTGAAAGTATTGTTTGCATCGATCATTTTATATTCTCTCGGGAATATCGCAAACGGATTCGTTCATAACGTTGACCAGTATGCACTGGTTAGATTCATTACCGGTTTAGGACTTGCCGGTGAACTGGGGGCGGGTATTACTTTAGTAAGTGAATTGATGCCAAAAGAGAAAAGAGGCATCGCTACTTCACTGGTTGCAGGCATTGGGTTAACCGGCGCTGTGTTTGCCTATTTTATCCGGCAGCAATTTGTCGCGGTTGATGGCACTGGCTGGCGCACTTGTTATTTCATTGGCGGCGGCTTGGGGTTTTTATTATTATTTCTTCGTGTAGGTGTTTTGGAATCAGGGATGTTTAAAAATATTGCTCTCAGCGAAAACGTCAAAAAAGGGGACTTTTTTATGTTGTTCACCAGTGGGAAGCGATTAAAAAAATACCTTACTGCTATTTTAATTGCCTTGCCAAACTGGTATGTGATCGGAATTTTGCTAACGTTCTCAAACAAGTTTGCAAGCAACATGCATGTGGCGGGAAAAGTGGATCCCGGCAAAGCGGTGATGGTGGCTTATGCGGCAATTTCAGTTGGAGACATTCTTATTGGTTTTATCAGTCAGTGGTTCAAAAGCAGGAAAAAATCTTTATTTCTTTTCCATGTCATCACAGCAATTGCAGTGGTTTGGTATTTTAATTTGCAGGGTCAATCTGCAACGATGGTTTATGTGGTTGCGGTCTTTCTTGGTTTTGGAACGGGTTTTTGGGCAATGTTTGTAACGATGGCGGCCGAACAATTTGGTACCAATATTCGTGCAACGGTTGCAACTACTGCTCCCAATATGGCGCGGGGTTCTTTGGTTCTTGTTTCATTTTTATTCAATTCCTTACAATCTTCTCAGGGTTATCTGCAAAGCGGATGGATAACCGGAATTGTCGTGTTTGCGATCGGATTTATATCCCTGGCATTGACAGAAGAAACTTTTGGGAAAGATCTTAATTATATTGAACGTTAATGAACACGAACGGTGAGAAATGTCCGGTAATTAATTAAATGGTATTCATTCATCTTATGTAATTCGTGTCTTAAATTCGTTGAATGAAATTTCTCATCATTCGTTTTTCTTCCATTGGTGATATTGTTCTAACCACTCCCGTAATTCGATGCGTTAAGAAGCAAGTTCAAAATGCGGAAGTTCATTTTCTTTCCAAAAGGTCGTTCAAAACAGTTACTGAATGCAACCCATACATTGATAAGTTTTTTTATTACGATGATGATCTCGACGCACTGATCAGGGACCTTAAAAAAGAAAAATATGATCACATCATCGACCTGCACAAAAATATTCGCTCCTACAAAATTCGTCTTGCCCTGCGATGCAAAACATTATCATATAAAAAGGAAAGTGTTCAAAAATTTTTGTTGACCAAGCTGCGGATCAATACAATGAGCGGACGACATATTGTTTTGAGAAATCTTGATGCCGTCCGTTCACTGGGAGTCATAGATGATGGTTTTGGGCTCAATTATTTTATCGCTCAAAAAGATAATGTTGACGCAGAGGATTTGCCCGCATCACATTCGATGGGATATGTTGCGATGGTCATTGGTGCCTCTTACTATACCAAAAAATTGCCGGTTTATAAATTGCGCGAAATATGCAGCAAACTAAATTATCCGATCGTCCTTGTCGGCGGAAAGGAGGATCTTGATGAAGGAAATGCTGTTGCTGAAATTGACCAGGTCAAAATTTACAATGCCTGCGGTAAATTTAATTTGAATGAGTCTGCAGATATAGTACGAAAATCAAAACTGGTTATTTCGCACGATACGGGTTTGCAATATATTGCTTCTGCCTTTAATAAACCGACTCTCGCAATTTGGGGCGGCACTTCCCCAAAGCTTGATGTTGAGCCATTTTACGGAAGCAGGTTTCTGGCATCAACAGAAAAAATGCCATACGTCAATATTTTGGTTTCAGGACTGACATGTCAGCCCTGCTCTAATTTTGGTAAAAAAAGATGTCCTCTCGGACATTTCAAATGCATGCATTTGCAAGATGTCGATTTGATAGTGAAAGAAGCTGCGGAAAAATTGAGAATTGATAATGGATAATGGGACAATCAACACGTATATCAGGAGAACCCGTTACCCGGATGGTTAGAAGGTGAGTTCACATAGAATGCCCCGCAATGGACTTCACATAATCGGAATCTGCCAGGCAATACGTTCAATTTCTAATAAAATCTTTAGCAAAAATCAGCTGCGGTGCGGGCAATTTCCGTTAGATTGTTTTTAACACATCATTCATGTTTCTTACGGCATCGGCACTCTTATTAAATGCGGCTTGTTCTTCATCACTCAGTGAATATTCAACAATTTTTTCCCAGCCATTTTTGCCGATGACAACAGGCACACCAAGACAAATGTCTTTTTGTCCGTATTCCCCGTTCAACGATACACAGCATGTAAATAATTTTTTTTCATCACGAACAATCGCTTCCACCAATGCCGCGCCCGCGGCACCGGGAGCATACCACGCACTTGTTCCAATCAGTTTTGTAAGCGTTGCCCCACCAACCATGGTATCAGCCACAATTTGTTTTTGTTGTTCTGCGCTTAAAAATTTGGTCACCGGGAGGCTGTTCCATGTCGCAATACTGATGAGCGGAATCATTGTCGTGTCACCATGTCCTCCGACTACAATTCCATTCAAATCGGATGCGCTGCAATTCAGATGCTGGCTCAATTGATATTTAAAGCGCGCACTGTCCAGCGTTCCACCCATTCCGATAATTTTATTTTTTGGCAATCCACTTGTCGTTAATGTAAGATAAGTCATCGTATCCATCGGATTGCTAATGATAATGATAATCGCATCTGGCGAATTTTTTAAAATATTTTCAGTAACCGTTTTTACAATTCCTGCGTTCGTGCCAATCAATTCTTCACGCGTCATTCCCGGCTTGCGTGGCAAACCTGAAGTTATGATCACAACATCCGAACCCGCAGTTTTTGTATAATCATTTGTGCTGCCAGTAATTTTTGTATCAAAGCCAAGAAGTGCTGCCGTTTGCATCATGTCCTGTGCTTTACCTTCGGCTAAACCTTCTTTGATATCGAGCAAAACCAATTCCGGAACAAGGTCCCTCCTGGCAATATTATCAGCGCAAGTTGCGCCTACAGCACCTGCTCCTACAACCGTTACTTTCATGAGAAAAATATTTTATGATTAGAAAATTTTGCGATGCAAATGTAATTAATTTGCTAATGAGAAATTGTGAATTAAATTTCACGCGGCCGCACCCAGACGCTGCAGGAGTATTTTCGTGGTTTCATTTCCGATAAACCGGGTGCATTTGATACGCAAAATCTGCGGGAAGAACAAACCGAACTTTAATTTTTGCGTATTGTTATATCCAGGGGGGGTGTTGTGCTAAACGGGAGGTTATGGGATTAATAACATTGAGAGATAATGGATAAGGTAAAATAGATATTCTAACACGATGCTTTTCTTCTTCGATCCTGAATATAAGACCGAGAGGAACCACCATGAAATCACATTGATTTAGATGACCATCCCCGTTGGTTCCCTTTTTTTAAATAAATGAGTCCGGCGGTAAAGGGTAAGTTCCGGGTCTTTTCACTGTGAACTATTTACTGCTCACACTATATTTGTTAACTTTGCATAAACTATTTATAGATGCTGAACACTATTGAAAGTGCTATTGGGGATATTAAGGAAGGAAAACTCGTGATCGTCGTGGATGACGAAGATCGCGAAAATGAAGGTGATTTTATCACTGCCGCTGCTAATGCCACCCCGCAGGTAATTAATTTTATGAGCAAACACGGCCGCGGACTGATTTGCGCGCCTATGGTGGAAGAAAGATGTGATGAACTGCGTCTTGACCTGATGGTAAATAATAATACCGCATTGCATGAAACCGCATTTACGGTTTCAGTTGACCTGTTGGGTCATGGCTGTACCACCGGAATTTCCGCCCACGACCGCGCAAAGACGATACAGGCATTAATTAATCCATCCACCAAGCCGGAAGATCTGGGAAGACCAGGGCATATTTTTCCATTACGTGCAAAAAAGGGTGGCGTGTTGCGCAGAGCGGGACACACGGAAGCTACCATTGATCTGGCGAGGCTGGCCGGATTTGCACCGACAGGAGTTTTGGTTGAGATAATGAATGAAGATGGCACCATGGCGCGTTTGCCGCAATTGAAAGAGATTGCCGAGAGATTTGATTTTAAAATAATTTCTATAAAAGACCTGATCGAATATCGTTTAAAAACGGATTCTTTGATTGAAGAAATTGTACGCGTGGATATGCCAACCATTTTTGGACATTTTAAACTGATTGCGTTCAAAGAAAAAAACACATCGAACGAGCATCTTGCATTAATAAAAGGAGAATGGCAAAAAGGTGAACCCGTTTTAACACGTGTTCATTCTTCATGCTTCACCGGCGATATTTTAGGTTCGATGCGTTGTGATTGCGGTGAACAGCTCCATCGAGCGATGCAAATGGTAGAAGCAAATGGCAAAGGTGTGATCTTATATATGAATCAGGAAGGCCGAGGAATCGGATTGGTAAATAAATTAAAAGCATATCAACTCCAGGAAAATGGTATGGATACGGTAGAAGCAAACCTGCACCTTGGTTTTCCAATGGATAAGAGAGATTACGGAGTTGGTGCGCAGATCTTGCGCTATCTGGGAATTACCAAGCTTCGATTGCTGAGCAATAATCCAAGGAAAAGAGCCGGCATTTCCGGATATGGCATAGAGATCGTTGAGACAGTCCCAATTGAAGTAGAACCAAATCCGCACAATGAAAAATATCTTCAGACAAAAAGAGATAAATTAGGGCATAATATTTTGAAATGAAATCGGGTCTAAGTCGTAGATGAATAGCCTGACATTTACCATTCAATTTTTTGTTTCATCAACCGTACGCAAATCGGATGTTGTCGCAGTTGGTTTTGGTTTTTCCTTTTTCTTTTTCTTCTTTTTAAATAATTCATTTAACCGGTCAAAGTTTCTTTGATACGAAATGCTTCCGCCAGAACTGTTCTCTGTATGATTTGCGACGGAAACATAGTTGTATGAATCACGATAAAATAAGCTGGCTATTACTCTGCCATCGTTGGTGATCTTATAGTCCATGGTAACGTTCGGTAAAAATTGAAATGGCGACGCTTGCGCCTGAGCCGAGGATAATCCTACATCCAACGCATTACCAACTGTAAATGTTAATCTTTCATTTAAAAAACTTTTTGCAATAGATAAATTTAAATTCGTTCTGTCGTAACTTGATCTCGTAGGATCGGTGACTCCAAAATTACTTGCCACCGCAGTGTATCCGTTATACACAGAAGCACTGAAATTGAAACGTAGCGTCGGATCAACCTTTCTCAGGAAATCTGTTATCCGTTTAGTGACTGCGTTTGAAACAATCCCCGAAATGCTGTTATAAAAAATCCCTGTAGCCGCCGTTCCGGCATCAAAAGTTACTGAACTGCTTGCCATGGGTACAAACTGATCAAATGCTATTAAAAAAGAAGCTTGTTTGGTCAGCTCAATGGGGTCGGTTGATATTACTTGTAAAGCATTATTTGCGTCAATATCATTTTTTAGCGGGCTGTTTGGGGGTAGCTCTATCTGAAAAGAAATATCGGGTTTTATTAGTTTTTTAGTAAGAGAAGCAATTACCCATACGGGTCCCCTGAATGCTCTTATCGCAGTACTCGTACTACTAAATTGAATACCCAGATCCGTGAAATGAACGTTTTCCGCCTGGTAAATTGCCTGAACATTGATATCGGCGTCATAAGGATTTCCATTCCAGGAAATATAATTATCGGCATCATTCTTAAAAACAAACGGTTTGCGTATAAAAGATTGCAGGTTAAAATCATAGGTTCCACGATCAATATCATATCGGCCACGAATACTCAGATCTTCTGTGGTACCAACTTCCATATGTAACTGCCCATGACCATTGGTCCTGATGTGATCGCCAGTCAGCGGATCAAGAATCACATCAATGTTGGTGTAATTGTTTGCGGTAAGATCTAATTTAACGGTTATGTTTGCTGATTTTTTGTCAATGGATTGCGTTTTTATTTCCTTGCCGTAAACCTTCCAGACAATAAAATCAGCTTCGGCGCTCTCTCTTGACGTAGAAATAGGCAGATAAATGGTGGAGCTGTCATTGGGTTCACCTTTAATGCTTAATTGCATGTTTTCCTGTGGACCCGTAAACTTCAACGACGCGCGTCCAATTACTTTTCCATAAAATAAACTGTTGTCGGTTATTTTGGTATCCAGAAGTAATAA
This sequence comes from Puia sp., assembly GCA_035308805.1. GTDB lineage: Bacteria > Bacteroidota > Bacteroidia > Chitinophagales > Chitinophagaceae > Puia. The sequence goes on from DATGFZ010000623.1 coordinate 8,922, forward strand.
TTTATTTGTATTCATGGCAAAATCGTAACGCATGTTGGTAAATGCATGATGATATAATTTAGCCTGCGTAATTTCACCCGTGTGCCTGACGGAATCTATTTTATCCGTGATTTGAAAAGCTCCAAAATCAATCATACTGTCTTTCATCGATACATTCATCAAGGGAATCCGGTACGTACATTGGGTATAGTTGACTCTTAGTTCGCCATTTTTTAATTGAATGTTTCCAAGATATTTTAAATTACTTCCACTACCAACGATTTGCAGCTTTCCGGACGCAAAACCTTTAATGTTGCTGAATATCCCGCTTAAATATTTTTCCAGCAAACCAATTTTTGTATCACTCAGGTTAATGTTTACGTTAACCGGCTGGGCATTGTTACTGTCTGCAGTATTAAAAACACCATTGAGGTCGAAATGATAATTTTTATTATCAGCATTGATATGCGCATTCACCATACTTGTCTTCGTATCATAATTCCCCGTCAGCTGTAATTTTCCAACTGAATCGTTATCGAGCCGGAATTGATCCGCCTGACCTGAAAAACTAATTTTCGGTTGTCCGTATGGGTTAGATATTTCCCCCGATCCCGTATATAATCCTTCGATGCGATCACTTTTCACAAAAAAAGGAGTTATGTCGCCAATATTTATTTTCTTTAGATCAAAATGGATATCATTCCAATTTCCTTCAGTTGATGGATGAGTAGTTACAAGAAGTTGCTGATCTCCACTGTGAATTCGAAGGTTTGATGCTTCCACCAGATTGCGGCTTAATGTCAGTTCACCATCTTTATCTACTACCCAAATCTTACTGTTGATATCAAATGTTGAGGGATAGAATCTAATATGAATCCCTGTTGGTACGGTTTGTACCTGTCCCGCAAGACTTGCGGAGTTAAGGGTTTGATTGGCGCTGGTATTAATTTGTACGTCAGATAAATCATTGGCAGAACGGAAATGGATATGCGTTCCCGGAAAATGAAGACTATCATTTATCGCAACGTCGCCTATATCCGTTTGCATAGACAAACTGTCGAGGTTACCTCTGCCCTTAATACTTACATTTGAAAAAGAAATATTATTATAACTGAATTGAGGGACCTCAACATTAAGATCAAGCATATTTTCTTTGCTACTTATCCGACCACTGACTGTGGCATTATCAAATCCTTTTAATTTTTTATTGAACAGATCAATATAATCCTGCACTTTTTTCGTGTTGATGACAAAACTAAAATCCTGGTTTGCCGGATTTGTTTTTGCGGGGCTCACGTAAGCTGGATAATATTTATTTAAGAAAGTTTGAAAGGCCGATGGCAGATCTTTAATAGAAAAATCTCCCACGAATGCTCCGCTGAATTCGTTGCTTTCCAAAGTTATGGTCCTGTTTTTATCTGCAATATTTGAATTTACAATGAGGGAGTCAAAAGAAATTCGCTGACCACTTTTTAAAATAGTTGCACTATAAACGCGCGCAACTCCGGTGAAATTATCAATATTATCACCTGTAAAATTAAAATCGAGTTTACCGTTGAATTGAATTTTTTGTTTGATAAGATTTAATTTAGCCAGGTCAGCTTTCGAAACGTCTGCATAAAAATTAAACGTGTAGGGATGTTTACTGAAATCTATCAAACCGTTTAGGGTTGCATTTAAATTACTGTCGCTAGATATTATTTGTCCGCTGAATTTACTTTTAGCAAGTGTTCCGTTAACAAGGATATTATTGTAATTGTAGTCGTTAAAATAAAGCTGGCTTATCGAACCATCAAAGGTTGCATTTAATGTTTGGGATGTCAATCCTTCGCCGTTTATTTTGCCGGAAAAACTGATTTTTCCCAATTGACCATTGTTTAAAAACTTACCCAGGTTAAAACTGTCGGCGCTGATTGTCCCGGAATAGACAGAGGGTTTATTTTTATAAAATTTCATGTTAACGTTGGACACGATGGTGCCAAGATTAGTTTCGATTGTTCCGTTTGTTACAAAATCATTGAAGGACCCTTTAAAACTTCCGACAAAACGCAGCGATTCTATCTGGTCAATCCTTGGTTGTTCAACATTTCTCAATGACGGAACAAAAGTCACTATATCACCATAAGTTGTGCGAAAATCATTGGACTTAAAATCAATTTGGGTTAAATCGATCTCCGGCAAACCTGTTATGTGAATATTTCCATTTAATAAAGTGTTTTTGCCCGCGGTCATTATTATATTTTTTGCGGTAAGATCTGAAACAGTTCCTTTTATACTGCCCGTGATGCGTATATTTTTTTTCCAGGTCCTTAAATCGGGCGCAAAAAAGGCAATATCATTTGAATTGATGTCCGCATTGGTGAAATCCCCTTCCATTTTTATTTTGGTAAGGAAGTCAGACATGTCATCAATGCTTCTGAAATGCATGGCAAAATAGTTGCGTAAACGGCTGTTATTTGTTTGCAAATCCATTTTTGCAAATTCCATGGCTTCAGGATAGAATTTGATGTTGCTGGTTAAACTTTTCACTTCAATTCCGCTTCGTTCTTTTGCTTCCAAGGAAAGATTTGCAGTAATGGTATCCCTATTCAGTCGAAAATTTTTTGCATCAATATTTATTGTGTTGAAGAAAATATGTTGCCCGTCAAAACACACCGAGGGGGCATCACCATTTAGTTTATCATTTTTATAAAAACCATTAATAATAACGATGGATTTTGCGGTGATATCCCATTTGCCCGGATTCAGCCTCAACGCCAAAGGATCATTTTTAATCACCTCAACAATGGGTGATGGCGTTTTTCTGTTGCCAACATAATTCGTCATTGAAAACTCCGGCTGGGTAAATTCTAATAAACTAATCCGTCCGATCCTTTTTGTCAGATTCATCTCATCAGCTTCAAGTTGAAGTGATCGTAAATTAAGATTCATGTCTTCCCCACGCCATGCATCTCTTTTTAAAACATGAATATTATCAATATCGATTTTTTTCAGGTTTAAGGCAATTCCTTTGCTTCCGGAATCTTTTTTTGCGGAAGAGAAATGATCAATTATAAACTGATAATTCCAAATGCTATCGGTACGTTGCAACTTGATTGTTGCATTTGTTAATCCGAGGTAATTAATTTGAGCGCTGTCCTTTAAAAAAAACCAATCCGTGACCAGCACTCTTACATTTCCTGCATATAAAATGGTATCGTTATGCCGGTCTTCAACCAATACATCTTCCAAAATTGCTTTATCAAATAAGGCAAAATCGACGTGGCGTATACTTACTGTGGTGTGCAACTGCTTCGATAATTCATTGGTCACTTTGCTGAGAAGCCAGGTTTGTACCGGCGAAGTTTGGATAAGAAACCAAAAAGAAATCAATAATAAAACAAGCGCTATGGCCGACCTTTTGGTGATGACTTTTGCCAGCACAAAAGCGACAGCGGTAAAAAGCAAAGCGTAGACGAAAGACCGCTGATTTATGGTTTGTGCAAGGAGCCAAAGAGCTGCCAGGAAAAACAAAAGCGTCAGCAAGATATCAAGGAGTATTTTTAAGACCCTTTTCAGTAGATTGGAATTAAGGTGTGCAAAATTAGTAAAACACGCTGAGGAAGTGCAAATTCAGTACCAAACCCTTCATTATCTGAATTTTAACCTCAGATTTGGATTAGATAGATGATAAATCAGTTGGTTTAATTGCTTTTAACCTTTTTCTTCGGCACAGAAAGATTTTTCCACTCCTGGTTCTTCAAAATTTTACCTATATAAATGATCTGTCCAATATGGTATGGATAATGCGCCAGTTGTCGGTTAATGGCATCGATTACCGGCATGGCTTCTTTGCGGATCGTAATGGTTTTCATTAAATCTTCATCGTTCAATGACTGTAAGCAGGTAAACAGGCATTGCCATCCTTTTTCCCAGACATCAATGATTTGCTGTTTTGAAAATTGATGAACTTCAAATTCATCATCACGCTGACGCCATTCCTTTTCGCCGTCTTCAGCTAAAAAATTTGTCCAGCGGCTTAACATATTTCCGCTGATATGCTGGACAATAATGGCAATACTATTTGATTCTTCATTCGGCGAAAAATGAAAATCACTTTCTTCCAATTGTTCAAACGTTTTTTCACCAAGATCTTTGTAAGCCGTCATTTTTTTAATCACTGAATCCAGATACGTTTTTTCTAATGTCATGTCAGTAAATTTAGCGTTATGGTATTGAATGCTTCATACTCGGCCGTCCCGATGGCGGTTTTAATATCCTTCCGCTGCATCTTCCCCTCGTTTATCACCGACCGCAATTATTTTTCCATCAGGTAAAATCTGGATTACTTCAGTCCGTCCGATTTGTGAAACCAGATTAATTTTATACCCCATCTGTTTCAATTGACTCAGTACACCCTGATCAAAATCACGCTCAAGCATGATTTCATCAGGTAACCACTGATGGTGAAATTTTGGTTTGTTGACCGCATCCTGCGCGCTCAATCCAAAATCTAAAATATCAATGATCGTTTGAAACACAGAAGTGGTGATCGTCGTGCCACCTGGAGTTCCGACAATGATGTAGGGTTTATTATTCCTTAAAACAATGGACGGCGACATTGAACTCAGCATTCTTTTTCCAGGAGCAATTGCATTCGCATCTCCGCCTACTGCGCCGTACATATTGGGAACACCCGGCTTGATACTGAAATCGTCCATTTCGTCGTTTAAAATAAATCCTGCACCGGCGACAACGGTTTTGCTGCCATATCCATTATTCAAAGTAGTGGTAATCGAAACGGCGTTTCCGTCGCCGTCGTATGTTTCAAAATGTGTAGTCTGTTTGCTTTCAGGGGCGATTACCCCTGCATGAATTAATTCGCTATTACCTGCCTTATTCGGATCAAATAATTTCATTCTTTCTTTCGCGTAATCACGACTGATTAAGGTACTGACAGGAACTTTATAAAAATCATTATCACCCAGATATTTAGCGCGGTCTGCATACGCGAGGCGCTCAATTTCTGTCATCAGGTGAACAGACTGCAGCGTTCCGAATCCATAACTCTTTAAAGGTTGATCCTCCGCCATGTGCATCATCAGGGGCAGTAAAACTCCGCCACTACTGGGTAATGGCATGGTAATGATGGTAAAATCTTTCTTATAGTCGAATGAAACAGCCTCTCTTTCTTTGGCAACATAGCTTTTCAAATCGGTAAGTGTAATGATTCCTTTGCCACGCCCCATTTCATCAATGATAAGTTTTGCAGTTTCGCCCTCATAAAAACCTGCAGCACCTTTATCACGAATGAGCTTTAATGTTTTTGCAAGATCTTTCTGAATTAAGGTATCGCCCGCTTTCCAGCCGCCCGCTTTTACAAAAACAGGCATTATCGTATTGTATTTTTTGAATTCGCTTTGCTCTGAATTCAGGCTTCTTGATTCAATGAGGGAAATGGCAAAACCTTTTTCAGCAAGATCGATTGCAGGCTGAATTAAGGTTTTGATGGGCAGTTTAGCGTATCGTAATGCCTTGAATATACCGGCAACACTTCCGGGCACTCCGGCGGAAAGATGTCCATTTTCACTTAAACCCGGCAATACTTTACCGCTTGCATCAAGATACATATCACGCGAGGCACTTCCAGGTGCTTTTTCACGAAAATCAATGGTCACATTTTTCCCATTGCTCAAATGCGCAACCAGAAATCCTCCGCCTCCGAGATTTCCAGCCCCCGGATAAACCACCGCCA
>DATGFZ010000624.1:0-7911 GCA_035308805.1 Puia sp.
TCATAAATGAAAGCATTCTTCATATTATTTCTTTTTCCTGTTAAAATGTTTTCGCAGGATATTACCGGCATTTGGGCTGGTCATATTCAAACCATGGGAACTGAACTTCCCTACGAAATTGTAATCAGCCAAAATAAGGAAAAATTATCTGGATATTCCTTGACAACGTTTACGATTAATGGAAATGAGAACACCGGGATAAAATCGATCAAACTAAAAAATAAAAATGGGAATATCTTTATCGAAGATGGAGAAATGATTTACAACGATTATTCCACCGCGCCGAAACGAGTTAAACTCGCCGGTAATTTACTGTTGTCAGAAAAGAATGCTGCAGTGATTTTATCCGGAAATTTTAGAACAAGAGCGATGGATTTTAGGACATCAGATAATTTATCCTATTCAGGAACTATTGAACTTATCAAACAAACTTCAGCGACAAAAACAAAATTAATGATCCTGCTCGAGAAATTGAATTTACTCGGCACGCTTTCCTTTCTTCAACCAACAACAAAGTTAGAAGAAGGGTCGCCCCCCGGAATCGCCGCATCACAGGATCCGGATGAGTATGCAGTCGCAAAAAGAAAAGAAACTATTCCGGCACAAGCGGAAGCAAGAAAGGCTAACGCTAATGTTCAGCCGGGGAAAATAAATAGTAATGCAGCAAAGAATTTGGCATTTCCGGTTGTAAACATGGATTCTCTGGTTAATGAACAAATTATTTCTGCTTCTAAAGAAAGAAAAAAAGATATTGTCCGGAGTGTTTTTTTTAAATCGGATAGTTTGGTATTGAGTTTATACGATAACGGAATAGTTGACGGGGACACGGTAAGTATTGTAATGAATGATAAAGTGATTCTTGCCAAACAGGGGTTAACGACGAAGGCAATACGCTATGTTATTCACGTTACACCACAACTTGGTGATTCATTATTGCTTACAATGGTCGCCGATAATCTTGGCTCTATTCCACCCAATACGGGACTTCTTATTGTTGAAGACGGTGATCAAAGAAATGAAATAAGATTCACCGGGGACATGCAAATGAGTTCTGCCGTTCTTTTCAGGCGAAAACATTAACCCATAATTCGCTTATCCAACACACAAAAATGGCGTTGTTTGCCTTTGATGAAAACGGATTGTAAGAATAAAATAATTTCTTTTAGAAAAGTAAATTTGCCATTGCGTAAAACCCCGGCAATTGATTTTATTGCGTGGGCCTATCCGCGCGGGCTTGTGCAATATCGTATTCCAATTCCGGATCGATATTTTGTTCTTCTACTTTTTGAGCTTTCTCCATTAAATCATCGTGATGTGCTTTTAACCACTCAAGTTTTTTCTTACCGTAAGAAAAACGGGTGAATAGTACAAAAAGCACTGGCACAATGAAAATGGAAATGGTGGAAGAAGCGATCATTCCACCCAACACGGTTACACCAATGGTATTTCGCGACGCGCCACCGGCTCCCGTCGCCAATGCCAGCGGCAACACGCCTAGAATAAATGCAAAAGATGTCATTAAAATTGGGCGCAAACGCAGTCGCACGGCGTCAAGGGTTGATTGAACAACGTCCTCGCCGCGGTCCACTCTAATCTTGGCGAATTCCACAATCAAAATGGCATTTTTTGCAGACAAACCTATTAGTGTTATCAAACCGATCTGTGCATACACATTATTGGTAAGTTTGGGAAGAAGAAAAAGGGCGAGGATTGCGCCGAATGCACTTATGGGAAAAGCCAGCATGACCGCAAGTGGTACCGACCAACTTTCGTAAAGTGCTGCAAGAAAAAGGAAAACGAAGATGATACAAAAGGCAAAAATATAAATGGTAAGAGAACCTGCCTTTATTTCCTCATAACTAAGTCCTGAAAAATCATAAGTATATCCACGAGGTAAATTTTTTGCTGCTATTTCTTTTAATGCATCTATGCTTTGACCGCTGCTGTATCCGGGAGGAATAGAACCATCGACTTCAGCAGAACGGAAAATATTAAAATGCGTGATGAGCGGGGCGGCAATATCGGGCTTGTAACTAATGAGAGTACTGAGTGGAACCATGGAACCGGAACCATTTCGTACATAATATTTATTCATGTCTGATATAAGTGCCCTGTAGGTGGTATCTGCCTGTATCACGACATGATAAGTCTGATGATACAACGTAAAATTATTTACAAACAAACTTCCCATATAAGCCTGCATGGTTGTAAAAACATCTGAAATATTTACGCCGAGTTTTTCACACTTCTGCCTGTCAACAGTCAGATTATAACTTGGTGTGTGAGCCGAAAAATAGCAAAAAGCCGTTGACGTCGCGGGGTTTTTTTTTGCGGCAGCAACAAATTTTGTGACTACTTTTTCAAACGTATGTATATCGTCTGTGGAGCTGCCCTGTTCAATTTGCATGCTAAAACCTGCTGCAATTCCAATGCCCCGAATTGGGGGCGGCTGAATTACTACAACGCTTGCATCTTTTATTCCTGCCTTCGCAATTCTTTTCCTGAGAACATCCAGTAAGCCCGGAACCTGCAGAGAGTCTGCAGTTCGTTCATCCCAGGGTTTAAGCATCACGAACATGGAACCTGAATTTGAAGTTGCTCCGCCATTCAAAATATTAAAACCGGAAACGGCAGTATAATGCAAAATGCCGGGGGCATCACCAACAACTTTCATCAACTTTTCCATCACGTTTACTGATTGCCTTGTGGACGAAGCATCAGGTAATTGGTAAGTGACAAGCAACCTTCCTCCATCTTCCGATGGAACAAATCCTGATGGCTTTTGTTTGAATAAAAAAAATGCTGCGCCGCAGATCAGCAACAACGTAATCATAATAAGCCATGAATATTTAATACTTCTTTTCACTCCGTTCGTATAACTATGGGTGAATCGGTCAAACCATTTATCAAAGCGATAGAAAAATTTGTCTAAAAAATTTGATCTTTTTTCCACCATAGATGGTTTTAATAACAACGTACAAAGTGCCGGCGTCAATGATAAGGCAATGAATGCAGATAGAATAACAGATATCGCAATCGTGATCGCAAATTGCTGATACAATCTTCCTACAATCCCCGGTATAAATCCAACAGGAACAAATACTGCAGCCAGAATTAATGCAATGGCGATTACTGGTGCAGAAATATCTTTCATCGCGCGGTAAGTCGCTTCTTTCGGCGACATCTTTTGTTCATCAATATAATGCTGAACTGCTTCAACAACAATAATTGCATCATCAACCACTATACCGATTGCCAGCACAAAGCCAAACATGGTAAGCGTATTTATGGTAAAGCCTAACGGAATAAAGAAACAAAATGTCGCGAGAATAGAAACTGGGATTGCCAAAATCGGTATAATGGTTGAACGCCAGTTTTGAAGAAATAAGAAAACAACGATGGCGACCAGTGCCAGCGCCTTTAATAAAGTTCCGACGACCTCCTGCATGGAAACTTTAATAATCGTTATTGATTCAAACGGAACCACGTAGTCCACATCAGTCGGGAATGATTTTTTTAATTGTTTCAAAGCGGCATAGACATTATCAGCAGTTTGCAACGCATTGCTTCCCGGCGTTTGATAGATCATCAATAGCGAACAGCGGTTTCCATCGACGAATGCATTGCTTGAAAAAGTAAACTTTCCCAATTCTACTCTGGCGACATCTTTCAGGTAAACCAATTCACCTGTGGCTGGAATTGTTTTAACAATTATATTTTTATAATCTTCAGCGTTACTGAGCATGCCGTTGACAAGGATTCCTATTTCATTTGTTTGTGCCGACTGTTGAGGGGGCGCGCCAACTGCACCTGCTGCCACATAAACATTTTGTGCGTTCAACGCAGCGGTAATATCAGCTGGTGTCAGGCTGTAAGAAGCCATTTTATCCGGGTTCATCCAAACACGCATACTAAACTGATCGGTGCGGGCTGATACATCCCCGACACCCGGCACGCGTAATATCGCATTTTCAATAAACACATTGGTGTAGTTATCAAGGAAGGTTATATTGTGAGTCCGCTTTGGCGAAAAAATTGCCACGAGCATCAACTGATCTGGATTACTTGCACGCACAGTAAGCCCCAATTTACTTACCACGGCAGGAAGAAGAGGCTGGGCTATTCCAACGCGATTTTGAACATTGAGCGCTGCGATGTGGACGTTGGTTCCGATGTTATACGTAACCCTGATATTTACTCCTCCGCTATTTGTGCTGGTGCTCTGCATGTATTCCATGCCCGGCGTCCCGTTCACCTGCTCCTCTATGGGAATGGCAACAGTTTGCTCAACTGTTTCTGCATCTGCGCCGGTATAGGATCCATTAACAGAAACACTTGGCGGAGAAATATTGGGATACTGATCAATAGCCAAATTAAAAATGCAAATGACTCCTGAAATAATTAATACCAATGAAATAACTATTGCAGTAACAGGTCTTTTTATAAACGTGTTTGAAATCATTGTTCTTTTTTATTCCACGAATATCTCCGAACTACGCATCATCTTGACAAAAACAAAAAAAATAAGCCAATTCTTTCATCGGTTTGGTCCTTTTGAGCACTTTGCTTGGGGCAACGGACAGTCGACACGATGTTTTTTGGTTTGCCAATTGAATTACTCTGCGCCTTTTGAGCCCCGAAGAACTTTGCATGCAATTCACTATAAAAGTCATTTATGCAATTCGTCTTGATTCGTGTTATCATTTTCATTTATATTTTCTGCGCGCGATTTTGCAATTTCAAATTCCAATTCCGCATCGATATCCTGTTGTTCTACCTTTTTAGCTTTTTCCATTAATTCATGGTGATGCGCTTTCAGCCATTCTAATTTTTCTTTTCCGTAAGAAAGACGGGTGATGACCACAAATAAAACGGGAACAATAAAAATGGCCAGCGTAGAAGCCGCAGTCATTCCCCCAAAGACCGTGAATCCGATTGTTCTCCTTGCCACAGCGCCCGCGCCCGTCGCTAGTACCAATGGCAAGACCCCCAAAATAAATGCCAGTGATGTCATGATGATAGGTCGCAAACGAAGTTTCACAGCCTCTAATGTGGACTGAATAAGTTCTTCGCCATGATCAACGCGGATCTTTGCAAATTCAACGATCAATATGGCATTTTTTGCAGCTAGCCCGATCAATGTGATCAATCCGATTTGCGCATAAACATTATCTGTTAAACTGGGAACAAATTCCAAGGTGAGAATGGCGCCAAATGCACCGATTGGTACGGCGAGCAAAACTGAAAATGGTACCGACCAGCTCTCATACAACGCCGCAAGAAAAAGAAATACAAATGTGATCGAAAATAAAAAAATATAAATAGTGGTTGACCCTGCGCGGATCTCTTCGTAGCTCAATCCAGAAAATTCATAATTATATCCCTGCGGAAGAACCCTGTTTGCGATGGCGATTAATGAATCTGTTGCCTGGGTGCTGCTGAATCCCGATGTTGATGCACCATCAATTTCCGCGGACCGGAAAATATTAAAATGAGAGATCAGGGGAGCTGTTTCAGTGGGCGAATAGCTGACCAATGTGCCGAGCGGGACCATGGCGCTATCCTGGTTTCTTACATAATATTTATTGATGTCTGTAATTAAGGTTCTGTAAGCCGTGTCTGCTTGTATAACAACATGGAATGTGCGGTTGTAAACCGTGAAATCATTAATGTATAAACTGCCCATGAAAGCCTGTATCGTCGTAAATACATCACCAACACTTACGCCAAGCTTCTCACATTTTTCGCGATCAACAGTGAGATTGATACTTGGTGTGCGAGCAGTATAAAAACTAAAGGCATTGGTTATTGCCGGATTTTTGTTTGCTTCAGCAATAAATTTGTTCACGACATCTTCGAACGCATGCAGATCATCATTGGTAGCACGCTGTTCAATTTGCATACTAAAACCAACTGTTTCTCCGACGCCAGGAATCGGTGAAGGCTGTATCACTTCTACATTTGCATTTTTTATCCCTGCATCGACGATTCTTTTTTGCATGACGTCAATAATGCCCGGAACCTGCTGATCTTTTTCGCTGCGGTCATTCCATGGTTTTAACTGCACATAGATTGTTCCAGCATTTGAATTGGTCGCATTGTTCACTACATTCAATCCGGACAACGCTGCATAATGCGCAACTCCGGGGGTGGTGGTAACAACCTGCATCAATTTTGTCATCACAGTGACAGACTGCGTTGTTGCTGAGGCGGGTGGCAATTGAAATGTTACATACAGGTTACCATCATCTTCAGAAGGAATAAACCCCGTTGGCTTATGTCCGAATAAAAAATATGCGCCGACACATAAACAAATCAAAAAGATCACTACGTAACGTGATGCGCTGATACTTCTTTTCACGCCGTTGGTATATCTTTCTGTAACCCTTTCAAACCAATTATTGAATTTGGAGAAAATTTTATTGACGCCCTTGTTTTGTTTTTCAGGATCGTGCGCTTTCAATAACAGCGTGCACAATGCAGGAGTTAAGGACAACGCGATGAATGCAGAAAGTATAACTGAAATGGCAATCGTGATCGCAAACTGCTGATATAAACGGCCAACAATCCCTGGAATAAATCCTACCGGAACAAATACCGCTGCAAGTATCAGCGCAATGGCGACAACGGGCGCGGATATATCTTTCATTGCGTGATAGGTGGCTTCTTTCGGCGACATTTTTTGTTCATCAATATAATGCTGTACTGCTTCGACAACAATGATGGCATCATCGACCACAATGCCAATGGCAAGCACAAACCCGAACATAGTCAATGTGTTGATGGTAAAACCAAGTGGAATAAAAAAAATAAATGTCCCTAATATTGAAACCGGAATGGCAAGAACAGGAATCAAGGTGGAACGAAAATTTTGTAAAAATAAAAACACCACTATCGCCACCAGCCCTAATGTTTTTAATAATGTCCCTACTACATCAGCCATGGAAACTTTTACAACGGTGACCGCTTCGAAGGGAACAGAAAATTCAACATCTGCAGGGAAAGATTGTTTCAGCAACGCCAGTTCTTTATAAATTCCTTTTGCCGTTTCCAATGCGTTGCTGCCCGGCGCCTGGTAAATGCGCAGAAAAGAAGCACGGTGCCCGTCAACAAAGGAGTTGCTCGAAAATGTGAACTTGCCCAACTCAACTCTCGCAACGTCTTTCAAATAAACCAGTTCGCCGGTAGCGGGCAATGTTTTCACTATGATATTTTCAAATTCTGAAACCTTACTCAGCCTGCCATTGACTAATATGCCGATCTCAAATGTTTGCGTCGTTTGTTGGGGAGGCACCCCTGCTGATCCGGCTGCAACCTGTACATTTTGCGTATTCAACGCAGCAATGATATCGGAAGGTGTTAAACTATATGCTGCCATTTTCTCCGGATTCATCCAAACGCGCATACTAAAATCATCAGTAAATCGATTGATGCTGCTCACGCCGGGTACACGTAACAAGGCATCCTGTATAAAAATATTCGTGTAGTTATCAAGAAAAGTAATGTTGTGTGTACCTCTTGGCGCATACACGGCAACCATCATCAGCATGCTTGGATTCAACGCTCTGACGGTTATGCCTAACCGGCTCGCTACCGCAGGCAATAAAGGAGAGGCAATACTCACTCGGTTTTGCACGTCAAGTGTCGCGATATCAATATCGGTCCCGATATTGAAAGTCACATTCATGGACATTAGTCCGTTATTGGTGCTGTTGCTTTGCATATACTCCATGCCCGGAGTGCCATTTACCTGGGCTTCAATGGGCGTGGGCACGGTTTGCTCGACAGTTTGGGCATCAGCTCCTGTAAATTGTCCGTTTACCTGGACAATCGGAGGCGTTATATCCGGATATTGGTCAACAGGCAAATTCAAAATACAAATAGTACCGGCAATCACTAATACAATTGACA
>DATGFZ010000625.1:0-3575 GCA_035308805.1 Puia sp.
GTCAGCTATAACCAACCAGTTAGTGGTAAACTTTGGACCGAAATAACTCTACCAATCTTCCTTCCAACTGGTAAACTATAGACTGAAACGCTGGTAAACTATGCGCCGAAATAACTGGTAAACTATGATGCGTAATATCCAGGACATTTATTAAAGGTGAAAATGATGATAAAAAGCTATGTTTTACTGGCGATCAAAGGCTTCTGGAGAAGCATCATGTTTTCTCTAATTAACGTGATAGGTCTGTCCATCGGCATCAGCGCCGCGTTAGTAATTTTCTTAATAGTGAGCTACCATCTTAGTTTTGATAGATTTGAAAAGGACGGCAATCGCATTTATCGGGCAGTTGTGGACGTGAAATTTGGGGATAACACCGTTTATATGACTGGCCTGTCTTCCACCTTGGAAGAAAAAGTGAAAAATGAAGTTTCGGGTCTGGAAGAATTCTCCGAGTTTAATAGCATCTATCAAGATATAAAAGTTGCTATTCGTACGACCAACCCACAATCTTCTTCGGTCTTTAAACATCAAGCTTATATAGTTTTTGCTGATGAACACTATTTTAATCTCGTACCTTATAAATGGCTAGCTGGATCTCTCCATTCTTCTTTGGCTGAGCCGTTCAAGATTGTTTTGTCTGAAGCAAGGGCTAGGGCATACTTTCCCAATTGCGATGTCAGTGAGATAATAGGTAAACAGGTTACTTATAACGATTCAATTATATTAACCGTTTCAGGTGTTGTAAAAGATCTAACTGACAATAGTGATTTTACCTTCAAGGAGTTTATTTCGTCACCCACGCTTTTCCAATTAAATAAAAATCACCAGGGGCAAAATTCAGTGGTTTTTGTAATGTCATCTGATTTCTTAGTAAAAATAGCCAAAGACAGGTCTGCCGAAAACATTGAAAAAGAGGTTAATTCAATAATTCAAAAATCTGGAAATCAAAATAACGGCGACATTTTCCACTTGCAGCCACTGGCAGATATTCATTTCAATAGCAACTATCCAACCTATGGGCTCCCAACAGCCCACAAATCAACTCTATATGGATTGCAACTAGTTGCTGGAATTCTCTTGTTACTCGCTAGTATCAATTTCATCAATCTTTCTACTGCAAGGTCTTCCCAGCGAGGCAAGGAAATTGGTATTCGCAAAACTATTGGTAGTTCCGCCGGCCATGTCATATTTCAATTCTTGGTTGAAACCCTTTTTGTTGTTCTCATCGCCACCGTCATTTCAATACTTCTTACCCCGATTCTATTAAAAAGTTTCGAAAATTTTATCCCAAAGGATTTACATTTTGATTTATTGAACAAACCAATTATAATCGTATTTCTAATAATATTAATCATTGCCGTGACTATTCTTTCTGGCTTTTATCCCGGCCTTATTTTATCACGTATTAATCCAATTCATGTACTAAAAAATCAAGGTACATCAGGTGCCTACTTAACGCGGAAAAATCTGAGAAGAGGGTTAACAGTTTCACAGTTTTTCATTTCACAGGTATTCATTATCGCGACACTGGTCACAGCAAAGCAGATCGACTACATGTTGAATACGGATTTAGGATATAAAAAAAATGGCGTTATTTGTTTTGGCGCTCCGACATTCCAAGATCAGAAACGCAGCATTAACAATACGCATTTTCTATTAAATAAACTCAAATCCATACCTGGGATAGAAGCAATTAGTTTAGCAAATGGCGCACCGTTTTCCTGGGGGTCGGCATCAGCAATGATGAAGTACGATAATGGCAACAGGTCAATAACGACTAATGTCGAATGGAAAACGGGCGATACAAACTATCTTAAACTTTTTAGAATAAAATTGCTTGCTGGGCGAAATGTGAGAGCAAGTGACTCTGTTAGTGAATTTCTCATAAACGAGACATATTTGCATGCTCTGGGGATTAAAGACCCAAATGATGCCCTCACCAAACTGATAAACTCTAAGCCAATAGTCGGTGTCATGGCTGACTTTCACCAGAGTTCCTTGCATAGCGCAATCCAACCTTTGGTTTTCACTACCAACAGCAATGACAACCAATTTAATGTTGCTTTGATAGCATCGGACGCCAATGGATTATCATGGAAATCCACTATTAACAATATTGCAAAGGCTTATAAAGACGTTTATCCTGAAGATGAGTTTGAATATGATTTTTTTGATAGTAGCATCGCTTTAGCTTATGAAAATGAGCAGCATTTTTCACAACTCTTAAAATGGGCGACTGGGCTTGCAATTTTTATTAGTTGCATCGGTTTATTAGGATTTGTAATTTTTATGACTAATACAAGAACTAAGGAAATTGGAATACGCAAAGTGCTTGGTGCATCAGTCGCCAATATTGTTTCGATATTGTCAAGGGATTCGATAGAGCTAATTCTCATTTCAATTGCTATCGCCGTTCCAATCGCATGGTGGGCCATGTACAAATGGTTAGAAAATTTCGCATATAAGACAGCAATAAGCTGGTGGTTGTTTATTTGCAGTGGCGGATTTATGGCCCTTGCTGCCCTAATTATTGTAAGTATACAAGTGATAAAAGCTGCAAATGCAAATCCAACCAGAAGTTTGCGAAATGAATAGTGGTTTGGAATTACGAAGACATCTCTAGCGCCAACGCATCCAAAAATTAGTCATTGCTTAATGGGTATATCATTGTTTTGGGCCACGAATAAGGATACTTCACGTATAATGTTAGAAGATCTAAAAATTTACTACCCCTCTTACTACCCTGCGCGCCTTAAAATACGAAAACCCTTATCAGATAAGGGTTCTATCAATTTCCCAGCGGAGAAGGAGGAAAATGAACCTCTGGAAATTTTCCCGATCCGAAATTCATTTTCAAAATTACATCATCCGCTGAAACGCACGCCTGGAAAGCTTTTCAGAAGATCATTACTTCAGCAGGTAATAGCAACCTCAATTATGGAATTTCACACACTTCACCCATGTCTCTGAAAATACACCAGCTAAAATAAAGAACTTTAATTTTCAACGCTAAACTAAATAAAGTTTCACCGAAGTGAATATTTTTCGGTTATTTTCCTCTTTTTTGGCTTCACTGAGTATGCCTTTTTTTTGAATGGTTAATAAGTACCATCTTAGAAGGAGCTTGGGAAAAATGTTGGAAATGAAGATTTACGGAGTGGACCGTAACCGATCATGATTCGGATTGAAAGATCCAGCGTGAGTGAATGATAAAATTGAACGTTGAATTTGCCGCAATCTGATACGTCACTTCGCCAGAGCCTCTTCCAATTGTTGGATAAGCATCTCCCGTTTCATTGGATAGCCAGCCTTCGAAAATGCAAAAGTGCCAACTCTTTTAGTCCTCTTTTGACAAACTATAGTTTTTTCCGAGAACTTGAGATAAATCCTATGCCGAACAATAATTAGATTCTAAAATGAGATTTCACCAGTCCTCAAGTCAATACATGCACCCTTAATAAAGTACTTTTTGTTGTTCGCCTTCACAATCACCATCAGCGGTTCAACACCTTGGCCGCCCGGTATAGATGGAGAAGCACCATGTGCAATAACGGCCATCACAAGTAACAATCCAT
>DATGFZ010000626.1:0-1668 GCA_035308805.1 Puia sp.
ATTTCATGAATAATGGAATTGATCGAAGGGGTAGAAAATTCATCAATAAATATCGCATCGTCGTGATGAATGTATTTATTGATCTCTTCGTTAATTTCATCACACAAAAAAAGTGGTCTGTTGTCGAAATAAATTTTGATGAACATTATTGCAGATGCTGGTTGCGGGTTGCAAGGTAAGTATTTCACGGTTCAGGAAATCACCACCCGGCAACTGGTAACATGCATCCGTTTCTCTATCTTCGCGCAATGACCAACGAAAAGGCAGTTGCCGAAAAATTATTGCAGATCAATGCCGTAAAATTAAATCCCGCCGATCCATTTACCTGGGCTTCCGGATGGAAGAGCCCGGTCTATTGTGATAACCGCCGAGCGCTTTCTTTTCCGTACATACGTGATTTTATAAAATCAGAAATGTGCAATATTATTTTTGAAAAATTTCCGGATGCCGGGTTACTCGCCGGTGTAGCCACAGCAGGAATCGCGTGGGGAGCAATGGCAGCCGATCAGCTGAAGTTGCCGTATATATATGTGCGCTCAAAACCAAAAGATCACGGTTTAGGCAATCAAATTGAGGGATTTTATGAACAAGAACAGAAAGTCGTTGTTATTGAAGACCTGATCTCCACCGGCAAAAGCAGTTTGGAAGTTGTCGATGTCTTGAAAAAATCGGGTTTGCAGGTTATCGGAATGGTTTCTATTTTTACCTATGGATTTGAGGTTGCGCAACAAGCATTTGCGCGTGCAGGCGTCGCGTATGCTTCTTTAACTGATTATGAAACCCTTGTGCAACTTGCCATTGAAAAAGGAATTATTTCTGCTGAACAGGAAATAATCTTAATGAGCTGGCGAAGCAATCCTGCAGCATGGGAACCTGTTTTGTAAACAGCTTCCTTATTGCAACAATTATTATAGGGCTGGTTCCGGGGATGGGCGTGTGGCGGTTTTGCAGAAAAAAAACATGCGGTCATTGTTTTGACTGCAACGCTTAGCAATTATTTAAAATAATATCAAACATAAAATATGAAAAAAATATCGTTACTGGCACTCTCTTTATTATGCATCTGCACAGTTTCCTTCGGACAGGTAATCAAAACTGCAACAATCAAGCTACCTACTGTTCAATGCCAGGAGTGCAAGGAAAGGATTGAAAATTTTGTCAGTCATGAAGACGGGATCCAAAAATTTGTTGTGGATTTTAAAAGAAAAACGGCAAAAGTTACGTACATCACTGATCGAATCAACATAGAAACCATCAAAACCGATATTGCCAATGCAGGTTATGACGCAGATGATGTTACGGCAAATCCCGAAGCCTATCAAAAATTGCCCACCTGCTGCAAAAAGCCCGAAGATGGAGGTGGTCACAGTAAAAAGAATTGAGCGGAACCTGGAGGGATGTATGCGAACAATGAAACATGAATGCGGAATTTTAAATCATACATTCCAGTTCCGGAATTACAATCACGCTTTATTTCTTCTTCTTTTTGTTTTGGATGATTTTGCCTGATCATTATATTCCAGACAAAGATTTATCCAATAGTCAAATTCTTTTTTTGATTGAACGGCGTCCTCGCTTACAAACAAAAACCCCCTCACTGTTTTACCACGCATGATCATTGGCCTTGTCCCTGTTTTTTCCATCGCTTCTTCATATTTTTCAGGGTTG
>DATGFZ010000627.1:0-6443 GCA_035308805.1 Puia sp.
TTTGATAAATTCAACTGCGCAATCTTTGGAACAAGTACTGCAGGCAATAAAACAACAATCAGTCATCTCACTGAATAATATGGTCGTTCCGATCAAGGCAGAGACGATCTGCATTCACGGTGATGGAGAACGGGCTGTGCAAATTGCTGAACGAATCAGTCACACATTACAAATCAATCACATTGCAATCAGGCCGATTGGGTAATGTTCTTTAGCTTTTCTTTTACAATTTATTATTTGATCGCCCGTTTTCAATTTGTTCCTGCTTCAGCCTCTAATTTTATTCAACCTCTAATTTTTTAAATTATGTCTGCTCCAACCAATGGTCAGCAAAGTGGATCGTTTTCTTACGATTCATTCAGCGGGAAAGTTTTTAAAAAAGCCGAATCACATTTTTTGTGGTGGTGTGCCGGCGCGCATCAGCAGTTGTTGAAAGAGTATCCTTCTGAACATACAAAATATGCCGGGCTCGGCGGCGTGCTGCTCGCCACCTTTGTGCTTGCCTCCTAATCTGCCGGCTACGCCATTTACAGTGTCTTCAATAGCATACCGTGGGCTTTTGCATTCGCCATAATCTGGGGATTGATCATCTTTAATTTTGACAGATTTTTGGTTTCCACGATGCGCAAATATGGGGTGTCAAGACAAAAACAAATATGGACCGGAGTTCCAAGAATTATCCTTTCCTTATTGATTGGGGTAACCATTGCGCGACCCCTCGAATTAAAGATTTTTGAAAAAGAGATCAACACAAAGGTGACAGAAAATCGTCATCACAAAATATTATTAAATGACAGTTTGTTGCAGGCAGAAAATAAAACTGGTTTAACGAATGCTCAACAGGAAAGAAGCCGGCTGCTTCAAAGAAAATTAACCATAGAAGATACCCTTCATCGTTTGCAACAGGCTTATATTCAGGAAGCAGATGGAACCGGCGGGTCTTTTCAACGGGGCGTTGAAAAACTCACTTTACTCAAACAACAGGCCTACCATGCTGTTGCGGCACAATTCAGTCCGGAATTGTTACAACTTACCAATCAAATCAATTACCAGGACAGCATATTGAATAACATGCATGCAAATAATGAGATCAAAAGAACCCAATACGAAGAAGCGGTGACGGCTAATGTCGGATTTTTGGAAAAAAATAAAGCATTGTCAGATTTGAGTGACCAGGAAAGCAACGTATTCTGGACTGCTCTTTTTATTACCTTATTGATTATTCTTATTGAAACCGGGCCAATACTTTCAAAGTTAATCATGACTGTCGGCCCCTATGATGTTGCATTGGCAAAAACAGAATTGTTGCAAATGGCAACTGCTGAAAACGAAATGCGTCGCGATAAAGAATTGTTATTTGATAAACTGAACAGTCTATATCAAAAGAAGAAAGAAATGTCGGATGATCTTGTAGAGAAAATTTCTTCACTTCAGCAAAAACACATTAGCAATGACCTGGAAAGATGGGAAAGAGGCGAAAGGATTACGCATGATAAAGCGGCTATAGACGAATTACTCAGCAAAATAAAGAATCAATACGATTTCAAGGAAGAGAATATTATATGATGTTTGATGGTACAATGGCTCATTGCCTTATCAAGCCATTGTACCACTGACATATTATTGGACTCCCTGCATGCTGTTTTGCATACTGTCTACGTCGCCCTTTGTATTTTTGCGTTTGAATAACGATACATCAAATTTTCCGAAGCGGTAATTGAATTGAAGGCGGAAAAATTGCGGGTCCCTTCTCCTGTTATATTCTTGTGTAAAATAAGGGGAGGAGGTATAAACATCAGCCACTCTTGAACGGAAAATATCGTTCACACTCAATGTGAGTGATGCCGCTTTATTTTTCATGAATTCATAGCGGAGAGCAGCATCGACGCCACCATTTGGTTTCGTATATCCTTGAGCGTTACCACTGACGGCAACTCCAAATCCGCGACCACTGGTGTTGCTTCCCGTGCCTGCGCTGCCACCTGGGGGCAATACCGTCTTAGAAGTATAATCCCCCGTTAATTGCAGGGTAAAATGTTTTGACAGCTTGAACGTGTTATTGATCTTGGCAAACCAACTGTAGGTCTGGCCAACGGTGGGAACTGCAATATTCGTTGCATTGATCTTGGAAGTAAAAATATTTATATTGCTGGTAATATCCCACCATTTTGTAATTGAATTTCTTCCGATCACTTCAAACCCGCCAACAAAACTGGAATTTGCATTTACGAAGGTGCTCAATATTACCGTGGAATCATTAAGTGGGTTTTTGCTTGAATCAGAATAACCGGTTATCAAATCTGTTGTGTGTTTATAATAAACCGATGCAATAAAAGTATTGTTGCCTGGAAACGTTTTTTGATAAGTGAGCTCAAAGGAATTGGTGAACTGCGGTTTTAAATTTGGGTTCCCCTGAGTAAGGTTTAAAGAATCAGAGTAATTCGTAAAAGGAAATAATTGGAAGAAATTCGGCCGGTCTATGCGGCGCGTATAGCTGAATTGAACTTCCTGTTCACCCCCCAGTTTTTGCGTCAGGAATGCACTCGGAAAAAGATCAATCGGATATTTATTGCCAAAACTACCCACTGTATCGGGGTTATCTTTTACTGCATAGTTGGAACTTCCGCTATAGGTTGATCCTTCTGCGCGTAGTCCAAGCTGATAACCGAAATCCTTGATCGCATTGGTATAGCTCACATAGCCCGCATAAACTTTATCATGATAAGTATACTGAGAAGATAAAAGCGGCTCCAGCAGGAAAGTATTATTGGGCGGAATAATTATTCCGATATCATTGATGCTGGAGACATTCCTTGCAGCGATGCGACCGCCGGCTTCAAATTTTGATTTGTCTGAGATAGGATTGGTAAAATCTGTTTGGGCGGTCATGTATTCGTTGGTCCCTGAACCAATTTGTTGCTGCGTGTAAATGCTGCTTAAATTGCCGCCCTTCTGATCGTAAATATTTGATGCGATGAGATTGTTGTTATCATTGGTACCATAACTGTAATTGGCATTCGCTGTCAGTTCTTCACCCGACCTTGGGAAAGTATGTTTGTAACTCAACATTCCGCCATGGTTATTAAATAATGCGTTGGTTGTGGATGCCCTGTTGGTAAATGAATAAACCGTTCCCGAGGGAAAGAGCGTATCAACAAATAAATTGCTATTTATCGTCGGTGTAAATTTTCCATGAACTATCGTACCGGAAACAGAAATGGTGTTTCGGTTGTCAAGAAAATAATCTATTCCTGCACGACCAAAAGCGAAATAACCGGTGCTGACACTGTGATCATACTGGAGCAGGCTGTCAAAAGGGGTCAGAAAAAACGAATACCGATCGGTCACTCCGTCGGAAATAGATTTACGCTGACCAAAATTTCCTGCAGCAAATACATTAAATTTCCCCTGCTTTACATTGATGTCTCCGCCAAGATTAACCTTCCCTCTTTCATCGACCCCTGCTCTTATATTTCCATTATAGCCCGCCTTTCTGTTTTTCTTTAATACAATATTCAAAATTCCAGACGTGCCGCCGGACGCATCGTATTTGGCTCCCGGATTGGTTATTATTTCTACGCTTTGAATGGCGTCGGCAGGAATTTGATCCAGCGTCAATGTTGTGGGAAGACCATCAACCAAAATGGTCGGGGTTGCATTTCTAAGGGTAACATTACCATCAATATCCACAGCAACTGATGGAACATTTTTCATTACGTCAGTAGCGCTTCCGCCTTGTGCAGAAATATCCTTTTCCACATTATAGATTTTTCTGTCTGCGCCAAGTTGTATCAATGGCTTTGATGCAGTAATGGTTACCTGGTCTAAATTCTGAGCATCTGTTTCTAATTTTATATTTCCCAAATCTTTATCAACCCCGTTCAATGCCTGCTGCATATCTCCGCCTTGCGCAAACTTCATATCGAATTGAACTTTCTGATCATATGGTTTATAACCTATTGCGGTGATTTTAAGATGAAAGCTGCCAAAAATCGGAAGATTTTCCAGGCTGAAATTGCCTTTTGATTCAGTGATCATACCGGCAATCGCAACGTCTTTTCTTTTTTTGGACGCCGAATCAAATTTCGTTTGGATCAACTGAACAGACACACCATCCATTCCTTTATTGGTTTTGGAGTCGACTATTTTACCATAGAAATGTCCGATGCTGGGCGCTTGTGCACCCCCTTGTCTTCCCTGGCCTCCGCCTACCGGAAACTGGGCGTAAGCCCCTGATAAAAAGCTTCCAAAACAAATTACCAACAGTAAATTTCTCATGTAAAAATTTTTCATTTGAATGCAAAGGTCATAGCAAAAATTCACTAATGGAATTCATTATTTATCAACGGTATAAATAAACGATGGAAGGGTGACAATACACCGGACACAAACGACCAACTATCCGGAAGCAATTCTTGTGCCCCGCCTGCTGGCCGTTGGGGTGTTTTTCAACCTTATTTCATTAACAACGTGATCAGTATTTGAAAAACGCCAATAATAAACCCCAGGGCCGCGCCAATGACCTCCACAAACCGAAATTCTTTTGTCAATATTTGATTGAGCATTTTTTCTAATTTCTCTGAAGAAAAAGCGGCCACTTTTTCTACCACAATCCGTTCCAGGTCAAGATCGTGCTTTAAATTATTGATGTAATTTTTTATGATCACCGGAAAGAGTTCTGCAAGTTCCTGCATAAAAACCTCCTTAAATTGATTAATGGTTTTCTCCCCGATAAACATGGAAATAACCGGCATATTCTCCTTTAGCCTGACGCGGAGAAAATGGTCAATATGTTTTTCTGCTGCAGGTAATATTTTTTGCACATTCTCAGGATGGGTAATGGTTTCTTCAATATCGCTGAATGAAAGCAATTCCTGCCCCACAATCCTCCCAAGACTTTCGGCTATTTGTTTTTGCCTTTTCGGGAATATACCCTGTAAAGTGAAGAACAAAATTCTTTTGGGTTGTCTGGGATGAAACAATAATTTAAGCGCCATCCAGATGGTAAGCCAGTGTATAAATGCAGAAATGATCGGAATGGAATAAAGCCAGGGATTCATAAATAATTTTTATGGAAAAGCCCGAAGCAACGCTCCGGGCCTGGTTCTTAGCTGGGAGGATGATGGGTCTCGAACCCACGGCCTTCAGTGCCACAAACTGACGCTCTAACCAACTGAGCTACACCCTCCGTAAAACAAGGCAACAAAAGTAAATAAAAAATCTGTTCATAGTTCATGGCCGGCAGTTTGGCTCATGGACGACGAGTGGACGACAACAAAATTTTGTTTAAAATCAGCCTGAACTCGTTGCAATGAATGATCATCCCTTACCCTCCAACCATTCATCAAAATGGCTCGTTAATTGTTTATATAATGCAACAAGCCCATGTTTTTATCGTTAATTTTGATTATGTCAAAACTTTTTGAATATATGTTTAATAAAAGAAATCTGCCGGTAGTTTTGTTGGTGCTGGCTTGTGGAGTTTTTGTTGCCTTTCGCTCGCTTGGTTATAAATCTGAACCCCCCACCAAATATGAAAAAATTTTACGCGATGTCGGGGTCATGCTTGAAGACGTGCATTACAGTCCGAAAACCATAGATGACAAATTTTCCAAAGAAGTTTTTACAAAATATTTATCGGAAAAGGTTGATGTTGAAAAGGACATTCTCCTGAAAACGGATATAGACGCTTTGCGGAAGTATGAAACCAAAATTGATGACGAGATATTGGGTAAAGTGCCTGTTCAGTTTGAACCAGCGGTGACGGCAGTTTTAAAAAGAAGAATTCCAGAAACCGAAGCAATTTATAAAGATATCCTGTCACAACCCTTTGATTTTTCGAAAGACGAATCCATAAATGAAGATTATGATAAAATGGATTTCCCGAAAAACGAAGCGGAAAGAAAAGAAGCATGGAGAAAGCATTTGAAATACCTCACGCTGGAAAGATACACGGACCTGATTGATCAGCAGGAAGCGGCAAAAAGCAAAGCGGGGAATGTGGTAAAAACAAACGCTGACCTGGAAAAGGAAGCCCGGGACAAAGTGAAGAAATTAATGGATCGTTATTACGACAGGCTGAAATATAAAATTAACGAGGACGACAGGTTCAATATGTTTGTGGAAACAATCGTACAGGCGATGGATCCGCACACTGATTATTTTCCGCCTGTTGACAAAAGATATTTTGATGAACAGATGAGTGGTCATTTTTTTGGAATTGGCGCCACGTTAAAAGAAGAAGATGGAAATATAAAAATTGGTGAATTACTAACGGGCATGCCTGCATGGAAATCCGGCCAGATCAACAGCGGTGATATCATTTTAAAAGTCGGACAAGGTGCGCAGGAACCTGTTGATTTAACGGGTTATGAAACGGAGGATGCCATTAAATTAATTCGTGGGGAAAAAGGAACTGAAGTTCGTCTTACGGTTAAAAAAGC
>DATGFZ010000628.1:0-7420 GCA_035308805.1 Puia sp.
AGCGGTCATGTCCTCCAAAATAACCGATCCGTCATCCG
The DNA here is from genome assembly GCA_035308805.1 of Puia sp. Taxonomy (GTDB): domain Bacteria; phylum Bacteroidota; class Bacteroidia; order Chitinophagales; family Chitinophagaceae; genus Puia. Next base: position 39 of record DATGFZ010000628.1, read on the forward strand.
GCTGGTGATCAGTGAGCCATGCCATATCATGACTGTTCAGCGCAGTTCCGGATATCATGCGAAAACGATTGGGCTCCAGTTGCGTGATGGTCACGTCGCTTTCAATCCCCCCGCGATCATTGAGCATTTGCGTATAGGTTACGCTGCCCGGCCCTTTGCTGATCTTGTTGGCGCACAAAAATTCCAGCCACGCTGCTGCACCGTTGCCGGAGATCTCAATTTTTGAAAAAGAGGATTCATCATACAATCCGGATTTTTCTCTTGTCGCCAGCGCTTCGGTGATGATGGCCGTACTCCAGTTTTTTCCTGCCCAGCCATCGGGTCTTAAGTATTCGTAATCCGGGTTTTCATTGGACTGGTAATAGTTAACCCTTTCCCATCCCGATTTTTCTCCAAACACCGCGGCGTGTTTTTTGTGCCATTCATAGGCTGAACTCACCTTCAGCGGTCTTCCTGATTTTTTCTCATCACCGGGATAACGAATGTCGTAATAGCTCTCATAATTTTCTACCACCCTTCCCAGGGTGTAGGAAAATGAACGGTACTGCGCGCCAAACCGGCGGGTATCCATCTCCCACAGGTCGAGTGTCGGATGACCATCGAGCAGCCAGGCAGCCATTTCTCTGCCGACGCCGCCGGCGCCGGCAATGCCATGGGCGCAAAAGCCGGCGGCGACAAAAAACCCTTTTACTGAAGTCGGCCCGAGGCAGAATTCGTTGTCGGGTGTAAAAGCTTCCGGTCCGTTGATTATTTTTCTTATCGGAGCGGTAGCCATCACCGGTACCCGCATCGATGAGTTCACCGCAATTTCTTCCAGTCGCGGCCAGTCCTCCCCCAGCAGTTTTCCATTGAAATCTTCAGGTACCTCATCGATCAATTCCCCATTTAAAAAACAGGGAGCTGACTGTCTTTCATAACCGCCCATCACCAAACCGGCGCCGTCCTGGCGATAGTAGACCAGGTGATCGGGGTCTCGCAGCGTTGGGAGACGGTGGTCTGACGGGGTCAATTGCCGGAACGGGGCTGTCACCAGATACTGGTGACTCATCGCGATGATGGGTATGCGCACGCCGAGCATGCGACCGATTTCGGGGGTGTACAGACCGCAGGCGGCAACCACCATTTGGGTGTTGATCTCTCCCCGGTCGGTGGTGACGGAGACGACCCGGTTATTGCGTGTGTTGATGGACGTTAGTCTTGTATGCAGCCATATGCCTGTCCCCATTCGTTTGGATTCCTTAGCCAGGGAATGGCACAATAAACTCGGGTCCAGGTAACCGTCTGTGGGCAGGTAGGTGGCAGCCAGCACATTTTCGGTGCTCATCAGTGGAAATAATTCCTGCGCTCTTCCGGGCGAGATCTCCTCCAGCGGCAAGCCGAAGGTGGTTGCCCAGGCGACCTGTCTTTTCAATTCCTGGACGCGCTCAGGTGTACAGGCCAGGCGGATGCCGCCGCATTCGACCCAGCCGGGATCGGTCTGTGAATCGAGGGATAGTTTCCGGTACAGGGCAGCGCTGTACATCATCAGGGAAGTAAGCGTCACCGAGCCCCTCAGCTGACCTACGAGCCCGGCTGAATGGAAGGTGGAACCGCTGGTGAGTTCGTTTCTTTCCAGGACGACGACATCGGTCTCACCCCTCAGGGCCAGGTGGTAGGCGATGGATGCGCCGGCAACGCCGCCGCCGATGATGACAATCCTTGCGTGTCTGGGAAATTGATTCATCAGCTGTATTTCTTTAGATTTTCTGCGATCTCCCCGAAGCGATCCCCCTGTAGTTCGGGCAATACCGAATTCCATTTTTTTAAGCCCCAGGTTCTGAAATCAAAATCGATTGCCGAGATGGCTTCCTGGACGGAAGCCCACATCACCCAGCCAAAACGCGCAATGACAGACCAGGCCATGGCGCGGTAAATTTTTCCGGGAAGATGTTTTTGCCAGTAAGCATCGCAGAATACCCTGAGTTGTTCATCATTCAAAAAAATTTCGGCTGCCATGTTTCCGATATCAAAGGAGGGTTCGTTTTGACCTGAATATTCATAATCAATGATCCATATTTTTTCTCCGTCATCCATAAAATTTTCAGCCAGCAGGTCATTGTTGCAGGGGACCGGTGGTTCCGGACCCGATGCCAGCATCCCTTCGAGTTCTTCTATGCGCTTTTCCAGGTGCAAATATTCATCCGGCAAAAAATAATGATGGTTCACAACCATCTCCAGGTATTTTTTTCTGACCGAGGGAAAATAAAAATCCTGGTGAAATGCCGGCAGAGCATGAAGCGCTCTTAAGGCAGCCGCCATCCTTGGTAACAGGAAAGGCCGCTGATGAATATCCTCAGCATGCAGGGTTTTTGCATCGATCCAGCCTGTCACCAGAATATTTTCATCCGGTAAACTGCAGATGACGGCAGCGCCGATGCCCGCCTGGCCCGCTATCCGGGTATTTATCCTTTCATTTTGGCGGTCTATGCCCAGCAATGAGGTGGCGTCATCGCTCAGCCGCAATACATAGGATTGATTTTTTGTATCCACGCGATAATTTGAATTGGTCAACCCGCCGGGCAATTCGGAAATGCGGGTAACCTCCGCAAAGACCGGAATTTTTTTGATCAGCTCCTGCAGGGTTGCCTCATGCGTCGATGAATGCATAATAAGATTTTTGGTCATTTTGCGCCCGGTCACCCTTCCTTTCAAGATGTCGGTTATCCATTAGCGTTATATTCATTCGATGGTTCTTCTTGGCCCCCTAAACCATTTTTTTACGGACAGGTGCCACCAGATCCAGAGTATCAGCAAGGTTGCACCAAGGAGGATGGGTGCATAGTTCACAGCCACCCAGGTGAAGTTTTCATTCCCGGGGACGGCAGCCGGTTCAAAGGGCAAAATAAAGTAAATGGTGATGATCGCGATCTCTGCGATGGCAAGGAGGTTCATCCATTTATATTTATTGCCCAGGTTCCACTCGCCCGACTGAAAACTGCGGGCCCTGCGCCACCGTAGCCAGATCGGAATTAGGAAGGCGAGGTATAACCCGATTACCCCGATGGAAACAACCGCATAAAACGCAGTGGGGATGCCGCGGGGGCTTTTCCACAAGGCAGGGAGGGTGATGACGACCCCGATTACGGCAGAGGCGAGCACCGCATTCAGCGGCACCATGCTTTTATTTACTTTATTCCAGTATCGGTATCCCGGAATGGCGCCGTCGCGGGAAAACGCAAACATCATGCGTGAGCAGGAAGTCAGGCAGGCGGTCGCACAAAAGAATTGACCCATGGTCGTTATGACCAGCACGGTTTTGAAAGCGATCGGCGACAGGGCGTGGTATAAGATGGCAATGACCGATCCGCTTCCAAATGGATTGAGCGAGGAATCAAAGGAACTGACCATGTCCGGCTTTGTTGCGGCAAAAAGAAAGGCCATCAGTAAAAAATACCCGCCGATTGCGGAATAAAAAATGGATTTCCAGATTCCTTTTGCAGCGGTCAGGTGAGCGCCGTGCGTTTCTTCGGAAAGATGGGCTGAGGCATCAAAACCGGTGATGGTATACTGCGTCAATAAAAAACCTAACGGCAATACATACCACCAAAAGACCGCGCCGTTTGCAAAACCTGAATTGTTGATCCGGGTGGTGAACATCCATCGGATATCCTGGTGTGTTGTTGGCACGAGGACCAAAATGAAAATGATGAGGATGACGCCCGCGACATGCCACCAGACCGACAGTCCGTTTAGTAAGGACTGGATACGGCTGCTGAAGCAATTCAGCATGGTGACCAGGGTCATGATCATCATAAACAACGCGAACTGCTGCCTGATGGCATCTCCGCCAAAAAAATGACTGGTGTATTGCGGGAAATAGGCGCCGAGGGTGATGTTGAGAAAGGTGGCTGCTCCATAGACCACGGATGCGTTGATGGCGAGCAGGCCGATGAAATTCAACCAGCCTGTATAAAAACCTGCTTTAGGGCCGCCGAGTTTTGAAGCCCACCAGTAGATGCCGCCGGAGGTCGGATAAGCAGAGGCGAGTTCAGCAAGACAAAGACCGATGATCAGGATGAAACCGGAGATCACGGGCCAGCCGATGGACATCGCCATCGGTCCGCCATTGTTCCAAGCCTGGCTGAAGGTAGTAAAACAACCACTCAATATCGAAATGACAGAAAAGGAAATCGCAAAATTGGAAAACCCGCTCCAGGTTCTTTTTAATTCCTGCTTGTAGCCAAGGGTGGCGAGCATGCGTTCATCATCTGAGCCGGCCTTTTGGTCATGGAGCTTTTCGGTCATTATCCAAATATATGAATGCAAATCGAAAAATTTCCCGGAAACGGTGATTAAATGCGCACGCATGCGCCCGGTCGTTTTTCATCTGAAAAAAAAGCAATTTATCTTTCGCAGTCTAGCCGGAAAATCCGCCGGGCAAAATTTATTCTCTCCATTTTTTTATTTGGTTTAATCTCAATGAATCAAGATGTGCGCAGGTTCCCGTTTGCTTGGAACTATACGTGATCAGGCTTAACCAGTCGCCGTACATGGGGTTTGGCATGACGATGAATTTCTTTCCCAGCATTGCGCTATATTTATTTACGCTGTCCTTTATTGCATTTTCGTTTGCACCGGCGAATAAATTAAAAGCTTTATCAAAATCGGCGAGCTGATCACCGCATAATAACACGATCTCATAGTTTAATTCCCGGCTGATGGTGAGTCTTCGCTGTTCTTTGGAGGCAAACTGTCTGGAGGAGGCAGTATCTGCCGAAGTCTTCAGTAACAAATGAAAAGAATCTGCGTCGGGGAATTTATTACTGACCAGGTCTTTGAGTGTTGCCGAGAATTGTCCGGTTTTATTTCTGTTGGACACATAAAATATATGACAGCCTTTTTTCTTTGCATAATTCAGGAAATCGAGCGCGCCCGGGAGTGGTGCTGCCGCTACATCATTGATCCAGTTATTCCAGCTGCCTGATGAAAATGTGCTGTCTTTACTGATCAGCCATCCTTCATAAGGACTATTGTCGAGAATGGTCTCGTCAATATCCACCACCACGGCCTTTTGCTTTTTACCGGCGGGGTGTCTCAGGTTTGCATCAAGCGCATCTTTGGCGATATGATAACCCTGCAGATAGAGTGCACGCACCTCCGGCGAGCGCTGAAACCACAGGACAGCCTGCATCAGGTATTCACTGTTGCGGCAGCAACCCGCATTTTCCAGGCTGTCAATTTTTGCCTGCAGGATACCTGTTTGATTGGAAGAATGATTGCATGCGGTGATGCAGGCAACCAAAAAGAGCAAAGCGTATTTTTTCATGTTGTGATTGTTTGAACAAATTTAAAAAAACGATGGTGCAGTGTGTCCGCCTGATTAATTTTTTGGCAAATAAGGGTTTCCATGCAGCTCTCAATTTTTTTGTTCATTAATGCACAGCACTGTATCAAAACCGTGCGTTTTGCCTTTCGGCTTTTTTTGTAATCCATTATCCAGCAGGCAAAAACATTTCTGGTCTTTTTGTTGCCCGGAAAATAAATATTAATCTCTTATATGCTAAAAAATTATATCAAAACCGCATGGCGCAACCTGGTAAAAAATAAGTTTTATTCCGTGATCAACATGGCAGGTCTCACGCTGGGACTGGCGATCGGGATCCTTATTCTTTTATGGGTAAGCGATGAACTCAGCTACGATAGTTTTCATAAGAACGCAAAAAATATTTACCAGCTGGATATCCAGGGCGGAACAGGAGCGACCAAACAGATATTTAATTTTGGCGTTGCCCCGATCGCGGTGCTCGCTAAGCAGGAATTGCCCGAAGTTACAGGCGAAGCGCGGCTGACCTACGACGTCAATTTTTCCATGTATACCTACCAGGACAAGACCTTTGCCGACGAGAGGCTGGTCTTTTCAGACCCCACGTTCTTTTCCCTGTTTGATTTTCCACTGGTGGAAGGGAACACCGGTAATCCTTTCCCGGATGATCATTCCCTGGTCATCACCCGCTCGACGGCCAGAAAATTTTTCGGGGACGGGGACCCTATTGGAAAAGTGATACTCGCGGACAGTAAAGAAAATTTCAAGGTAACAGGCGTGATCAACGATATGCCAAAAAATTCGGATTTCCAGATAGACATGTTCATGCCGCTGAGTTTTCATTTTAAGTTCATGCTCTCCCAGGGGCTCGATCTAGCCAATAATTTCGGTCAGCTGGATTATATGGCATTCTTGTCACTCAAACCGGGGACCTCGGTCAGCGCAATGGAAAAAAAGATCCTGCAGATTCATCTCCGCCATAATCCGGGAGATACCGACGCTTCATATCTTTTGCATCCGCTCACCAAAATGCATTTGTACAATGCGGATATGAGTGATAAAGGCGCAAAGACGGTAGGCATATTCATGGTGATCGCGCTGCTCATCCTCGTGATTGCAGCGATCAACTATGTCAACCTGTCTACGGCGCGTTCGATGCTGCGCACCAAAGAGATCAGCATGCGCAAGATCGTTGGCGCGGCGAAAATGCAGCTCTTCCTGCAATTTGTGACAGAGACGGCCGTCCTGTTTTTGATCTCCGCTTTTTTTGCCATCGTGCTCGCCTGTGCGTTAATGCCCTTGTTTAATGTGGTATCCGGCAAACAAATGGTTTTTGATCTCAGTAACTCTCATATATGGATGGTGATCGCCTGCACGATCTCGGGAACACTGATCGCTTCCAGTATCTATCCGGCACTGCTTCTTTCCTCTTTTGAGCCGATACAGGCACTCCGTGGAAAGATCAGGACCCGCCTGGGAGATGCCCTCTTCCGGAAAATACTCGTCGTTGCGCAATTTTCGTTTTCCATACTGCTGATCATAGGCACCCTGGTGATATCAGCACAGCTGCGTTATATCCATTCCAAAGATCTGGGGTATGATAAAGAGCACGTGTTTAGCTTTTGGATGCGCGACATGGGTCCTCATTATGACGCAGTACGCGCCGAACTGATGAAACAGCCAGGCATCCTGGATGTGACGCGCTCCAATCAGAATATTGTGCGATTCGGCGGCTTTACCGGCTCAGCGGACTGGGACGGTAAGGATCCCAAACAAAATCTCATCACCCATGTGATCAGCATTGATAAGGATTTTATTCCTTTTTTTAAATTTAAAATGCTGCAGGGAAGCGCATTTACCGGGGTTCCGGGTGACTCTGCACATTACATCTTAAACGAGGCCGCCGTACTTGAAACCGGGATCAAGAACCCCGTTGGAAAACGGTTTTCGCTGAGTGGCATAAAAGGCACCATCATCGGCGTGGTAAAAAATTACCATTATGCCTCCATGCGCGAGAAAATTACGCCGGCCGTTTTCTATTATTATCCGCTCTACTGGAGAACCGTGTACATTAAAACAT
>DATGFZ010000629.1:0-3961 GCA_035308805.1 Puia sp.
ATTCGACGATGCCTGTTTAACTGAGGCATGTAAAAAGCCGAATCGATAATGTGCACATTTTTGCTAGCGGTATGTTTGCGTGGTTGTTGCATAGACAAATCTTTCCATGATTCGATTGAAAAATTCAGGGTGGTATCTGAGTGAATGGTAACAATTCTGTTCTCAATGTCGGCACCGTTTTTTTTGCATTCCACGGTTTGCCACGAACCGCGCGTAAATTTAAATTCGTATGTTCCTGGATCCAGCCGCGGATATTTCAGATAAAAATTACCTGCACTGTCTTGCTTAAATTTATTAACCTCGTCGTTTGGAGTCCAGTGATTGAACGACCCGGCAATAAAAATAACATTCGTTTTTGGCTGAGCGGGAAGTTGGGTAATGTTAATGCGTACCGCAAACTGGCAATAACCATTGAAATATAATAATAAACAGGTTATGATTGCTGATATCTCTTTCATGAAGTGATTTCTCTTTGTAAATGGTTATCGAGCTGCAATATTAGCAAAATAAAAGCCATGGAGAATACATGGCTTTTGAATGAATTAAGAAAGCATTATTATTTGGTGAGAACAGGTTTGGCTTTTGCCATGGAACCATCTTTCTTTCCGAGTCCTTTTGATTTTGCGAAGTCAACCAATATTGGTGCTGCAACAAAAATAGATGAATATGTTCCGGTTATTACACCAATAAGCATGGCGAATGCAAAACCTTTTGTTACTTCTCCGCCAACGAAGAATAGTATTAGCAAAGTTAAGAATACCGTCAGCGAGGTCATGATGGTTCTGCTCAACGTATCATTAACCGCCTTATTGATTATTTCTCCATTGGAAGCCTTTGGCATTTGTCTGCTGTATTCTCGAATTCTATCGAATACAATTACCGTATCGTTCATGGAAAAACCAATTACTGTCAGGATAGCTGCGATAAAATGCTGGTCGATTTCCATGGGAAACGGCACAATATTCCGCAGAAAAGAAAATACTGCAAGGGTAACAAACACATCATGTAACAATGAAACAATGGTTCCTAGTGAATATCGCCAATCGCGGAAACGGATAAATATGTAAAAGAAAATGATCAGCAAAGCAAATATGGTAGCCTTTATTGCGCCCAGCTTCAGATCGTCTGAAATTGTCGGCTCAACTTTTTTTGTTTGCTGGATAAATTTGTTTGGCTTTGCAAAATCCGAATATGACGTTCCTGCCGGAAGAAAACTTGTCAATCCTTCAAACAATTTTTGCTGAACGAGCGAATCCGTTGTTGGCCCCGCTTGTTTTACCAGATAATCTGTAGTGATTTCCCATTCATCATTAGAACCATAAGTTTTGATAACCGGAAATTTTCCGAAAGCTCTATTTAAGGAATTTAATAACGGGTCATGAGGAATTGGTTTTGCAAATTTCACCACATAACTTCTCCCTCCGCTGAATTCAACCCCTTGATTAAAACCGTGAAAGAAAGAACCTACTCCCAGAATCAATACAACAACCGAAATTCCGTAAGCGACTTTTCTGTACTCAATAAATTTAAAATGCGCTTTCTGAAATATCTTTTTTGATATGGGAGTGAAATATTTAAAATGCCGGTTTTTATTTGTCCAGAAATCAGTAATAAGCCAGGAAATTAATATGCCGCAAAACAGGGATAGGGTAATACCTAGCATTTGGGTAGTGGCAAATCCCTTTACCGGTCCCAATCCAAAATAAAAAAGAATCGCAGCGGTCAAAAATGTAGTAACGTGTGCGTCCAACACGGGGGCTAGTGATCGCAGGTATCCATCTTTAAATGCAAGTATATAGGCTTTGCCTTTTGTAAGCTCTTCCTTTATCCGTTCAAAAATAATGACGTTGGTATCAACTGCCATGCCGATGGTCAATACCAGACCCGCGATACCCGGAGCGGTAAGGGTTGCTCCGAGCGCGCTTAATACGCCAATTGTAAAAAGCAGATTGAGAATTAAGGAAATATTCGCTATCCAGCCTGCCGTATTGAAATAAACAAGCATTAAAATGAAGATCACAAGAAACGAGAAAGCAAATGCCATCATTCCACCATGGACAGATTCTTTACCGAGTGTCGGACCGACGACCTGTTCCTGAACAATTTTAGCAGGTGCCTCGAGCTTACCTGATTTTAAAATGTTGGCTAAATCCTGACCTTCTTCAGCGGTTGCATTCCCCAAACTGATCCGTGAGTTTCCTCCTGTTATCGGTTCGTCAACCGTAGGAGCCGAATAGACAATATCATCAAGGACGATTGCAATGGATTTATCCACATTTTGGGTGGTCATATTGGCCCAAATATTTGCCCCCTGATTGTCCATAGACATTTCCACGACCACTTTGCCGGTAATTGGGTCATAATCCTGGCGGGCATCGGAAACGGAACTTCCGTCAAGCCTTGCTTTTTCAATACCAGGTATGGTTTTGATTGCGTACAGGGCTAGCTTGTTGCTTAGTTTCCCATTGTCGTCTTTTTCCTGTTTTCCCCATAAGAATTTCATGTTGGCGGGGAAATTATTGCGAACAACCGGATTATTGAAGTATGCATTGATGAGGGAGGTATCCCGAAGCAAGACCTGGGCAACCGGACCAGGATAAATCGTTTTTGACTTTTTTGGATCCTGATATCCCTGTTCAAATTGTAATTTGTGCAAAAGTGGATTTTCATTGATGACACTTGTCGTGGTGTCCGCCTTTGTTGAGTCATTTTTTGCAACCGTGGCAGTGTCTTTTACGCCATTTAGATAATTTTGCAGTGCTTTGTCAGCGCCTAAAAAGGAATTCTGCAATTCGGCAACATTGTAGACTTCCCAGAATTGAAGATTGGCAGTCGATTGCAGGTATTTGTTAACCCTTTCCGGATCAGTCGCCCCTGCTAACTCCACAGTAATCAATCCTTTTGCTTCATCAAGATTAATGCTTGGCTGAGCAACTCCGAATTTATCAATTCTCTTGGTAAGAACCTGGAGTGTTTGATGCATCGCGGCATTTGCCTGATCATGGACATAAGCGATGACAGCATTATCAGAGGCGTCAAATTTTAATTTATTCCGGGTAGAATTGGCGAAAAACGGAGCCAGGGAAGCAGCAGGATTTTGTTCTTTGAAAGCCTGCGCAAAAAGGTCAATGAAGTTTGCGTCACTGGTGAGCTTTTTTTGAAATGCCAATTGTATTGCATTCAAAATTTTTGGATCGCGGGGATTGTTTGCGAGTCCTTTAATCAATCCATCTAAGGCAATATCCATCGTAACATTAATGCCACCTTGCAAATCAAGTCCTAGCAATAATTCGCTCTCTTTTGATTTTTGGTAAGTTGTTCCCCACCAGGTAATTTTCGTATCCTTGGTGCTGTCAAGCAACCTGTGCAATCGGAGGTTATAAATTCCGTCAAGCGTATCCTGGTACAAGGCTTGTGCTTCTTTATCGCCGGGGTAAGCGTTTTGCGCGGTAGGATATGCCCTGTTTACATACTGCTTGGCACGTGCTCCCATAGCAGATTCGTGCTTATTTACAAACCAAGTAAACGACAGCTGGTATAAAGAAATAATAATCAGTAAGCCAGCAAAAAAACCAACCAATGCTCTCATTAGCTTTTATTTATTTTTAAAGGACGGCAAAGATAGGCTGAATTGATAATTAATCAAATCATTATGCATAATATTTGCCGGGCTATTGACCTGTTTAGCCCGCCCGTTATGTAATTTTGAACGAATTTATTTGCATGAAAGTATTATCTGCCACGGTATTTGTCATTGTTTTGGTGTTTTTTCATCATGATGCAGCTGGCCAAACCCATGCAAATAACGAGACTTTTTTGGAACAGTTGCTCAAACAATATCCTGCGTTTTTTGGTACGATTCTCCAAAACAAAGATTCGTTTAAGGTGCAGATCATATACACTCGGATAAACCGGGATCCGGCCAATAATCCTTCTTTTACAAATTTTTATTTCAACGTTG
>DATGFZ010000630.1:0-12352 GCA_035308805.1 Puia sp.
AGTATACCGAGCATTTGGATTTTTACAATGATAAAAAATGGGAGGGTAAATCATTCGATTTTACCGTTACTTTAAAAAATGATACACTGACGCAGAAAGGAGTTGAAAAAGTTGAAGGCACAGGAGTTGACCACATCATTATTGAAAAGTATGTCAAAATAAAAAATTAGGAAAGCTGTCTTTTTATGACTATTTCAGCATTCATTTCCAAACAACCACCCGCAAGACAAAGGCTGTTAAGCGGGATCCATGAAATCATCATCCGGGAAGATAAAAATGTAAAAGCGCACATTGGATCAATGATGGGTATTGAAATGATCGTTTATGAAGCCACGGGAATATTTAAATATGGATTGTCCCCTGTAAAGAATCATATCACCTTGCACGCGATGCCGATCTATGGTTCACCCAAGTTATATGAGAAATATAAGAAGCTTTTGCCTAATGCAATTTTCCAAAAGGGTTGCATCAATTTTAAAAACGCTGACGACATGCCTTTGAAAATTACTGAGCAATTGATCCTGGATTGTTCTTCTGTCGATTTGCTTGCGATCAGAGAAGATTATTTAAAATCTAAAGAGGCGAAGAGATAAATAGTGTTTCCTTGAAGCAGGGTTATGTTGAACATCAGAGGACTTTGACACAACCGGCAAGTCATTTTCCGGGTAGAAAATTATTTTTCAGGCGTCGATGGAAAGCGCGTATATTTATTTACCGACGGCACCGGGGACACCACAAAGAACACACTTATTTTGCTGCTGGAGGTATGACTCACCCTGAATCTGCAAAATAGATTTCTTCATGTCTGTATTAAGCGATTTGATTTGAGTATGGCATCTGCCGTATTTAAAGACCACGCAATTTTACCCGCAAAACCAGGTCATCTGCAGTAATATACAGCACATCTTTCGTTTCATTAAAAGCACAGTTGGAAACAGGGCGGTTATAAATTCTTATTAGTCCCAACAATTTTCCTTCCGGGGAAATTATATTGATGCCGTCAGGACCTGATGCAAAAAGATTTCCGTGTTTGTCAATTTTAAAACCATCACCGCCCTGTTTTATTGTCGCTTTTTCCTTCATCGGCGTTGCGTCAAGTAAAATTCCGCCACTTGTAATATTTCGATTCGAATCCAGGTGATACGCATACCAGCCTGAATGTTTATCATCAGTACTGCCGATATACAATATTTTTTCATCCAGCGAAAATGCAATTCCATTCGGTCTTTTTATGGAGTCAATCAGCAAACTTACTTTTCGATCAGGGTCAATCTTATAAACGCCTTCAAATTGCAATTCTCTTGTCGGATCATTTTCGTGTAGAGGTAAACCATAGATCGGGTCAGTAAAATAAATATTATTCCTGCTGTCTACAACCAGATCATTCGGACTATTAAATTTTTTACCATTATAATTCGGAGCAAGAACGGTGAACGAAGGTTTTGGCGAGTCCAGTGTCGCATTCATGCTCACCACCTCCCGGTTGCCTGATTGGCAAAGCAATAATTTCCCATCTTTATCGAGTGCCAGTCCGTTACTTCCATTTTCGCCATTTCGAAACGCGGTGTTGGTATAACCAGAAGGCGTGAGATAGGCAACGGGGGTGTCTTTCATCGACCAGCTAAAAATAGTGTTTGCGCGCACATCGGAAAAAAGCAGCATTCGTTTTGCTTCAACCCAGACCGGTCCTTCACTCCATTTATAATGTCTGCCGATAATTTCAATCCTGGTGTTGCTGTCTATGAGTTTTGCTGCGAGACTGTTGTAAACTTCAATTTTACCAATGGTTTCGGGGTTAACCGCAGATGTTTTTGGGGTCTGGTCATTGCAACGGCTAAAGGCAATCACGCAATAAAATAAAATCAGCATGTTTATTTTTTTCATACAACAAGCTTTAAACGGCAAATATTTTTTATCAAAATTAAAACATTGTCGATCAAGAAAGTTTTCTTTATTTGAGTTCCCTGCCCGCTTTTCGATTGCTTTGGTTATACCCCTTTGTTGCAATCCGGAAATATGATTGAGTTGTGGGCTTGTAGACTGCATCAAAGGAAAAAACACAACCAAACCAAAATAATATACAGGTCATCAGGAAATTATAGCCACCAAAATCAGGGTTATTGAAAACTGAAGAAATAATTATGAATAACATGGATAAGGCCACAATGCGGCCGAATACTTTACTGAATGACCTGATCAAAATAAATAATCCCGACATGATTTGTATAATTAATATTGTCCAATACAATGTATCATTCAATTCAGCATTTTTTTGTTGAAATATCCAGTTAAAAAATATGGGTGATTTATTATTAATAACCGAATGATAGCCATTAATTATTAATAAACTCGCAAACCAAATTCGAATGCCTGCAAACAAAATTGAAGCCGGTGAATTTCTATCTTTACCGGTGGATGTATTTTCATCACGTTTATTCTTTCTTGTCGAAAGCCAATGATCAATGCTCCATGTATGTGGTTTTTCAAATATAAAAATCAGTGAAAAAAGGAAATAGGAAAGTGTTATTGAGCCAAAGCCGCCGTATATATTTTGAATGTTGGCAAATAATGTCGCGATCAACATGGTAAATGCAAGAAAGCCTGCAGATGTCCTTGTCAGAAATCCCAACAAAAGAAGCGAACCGCCAAAAAACTCCGCCCCTTTGGCGGCGTAAAACATAAAATCGGGAAAAGGAAAATGTATCGTTTCTTTAAAATAATCGTGCCAGAAGATATCTTGTGAGTAGGTGAAAATAAACCTGCCATTGAAGATCATAATAACACCAAACCATATTCGTAATAAAAGCAAGAGAATTTTTTTGCTTTGCATGGCATTGACATAATCTTAAATATACCTCGTTCAAAGTGAACAAAAAAATTCAGGTGTGAGGAACTGGTCTTAGGAGACGAAGATTGGTGTATTCACGTAGAGATGAGCTTGTCGGTGACCAGGAAGTGAATTAAAAAAATCTTTTTATGCGGTTGTACAAAGCCCGTTGACTAAGAACTCTTTGCGCACAGCATCTTTGCATGAAGTCTTAAAATAAAAAAAAATCACTACTCTTGTCGATTAATTGCATTGATGCCAATCAAACGAAAATTACCCGGACCGATCACTATTTTGATGATTGTCATTATTCTCGCTGCAGGTGCTACCTGGTTGATACCGGCAGGGGAATTTGATAAATTATCTGTAGCAAATAATTCGTTTATCCTGACTACTGCTGACAGCAACATCAATTTGCTTCTTACACAACATACACTCGACAGCATCCATATAAAAATAAAACTTGAAAAATTTACGAATGGCGCAATTCGCAAACCGGTTGCTGTACCGGACACCTATCATGCTGTACAAAAAAATGGACAAGGCATTCTCGCTATTTTGCAAGCTCCGCTAAAAGGAATATATGACAGCATAGATATTATTTTATTTGTATTGGTGATAGGAGGATTTATGCTCGTGTTTCATGAATCGGGGGCGATGGTAAAAGGCATCAGCTATCTCTCACACAAGATGAAAGGGAAGGAAGCGTGGCTTATCATTATGCTTACTTTCCTTTTTTCGTTTGCGGGTGCCTCGTTTGGTATGGCTGAAGAAACCCTCGTATTTTACCCGATTATGATTCCACTTTTTGTTGCAGCAGGATATGACCTGCTTGTCCCTGTTGCGGTTATTTTCGGGGGTAGCCAGCTTGGTTCTTTGGCCTCATTTTCAAATCCCTTTGCTACAATTATTGCTTCCAATGCTGCTGGCGTAAATTGGATGGACGGTCTTGATGAACGAATGATCATGTTTGCCGTTTCGACCGCAATCAGCGTTTGGTATATAGGGCGTTATGCACAAAAAATAAAGAAAGACCCGGCTTCTTCATTTGTTTATAAAATTGACGGCCCTGTAAAATCGCCTTTTGCAAGTGAAGGCGGAAATAATTCAGCAGAAATGAAATTATCCTGGCGTACAAGGCTGATGCTGTTGGTTTTCTTATTCACTTTCTCAGGACTCGTCTTCGGGGTGGTATTCCTGCATTGGTGGCTTATGGAAATGACGACAATATTTCTTGCCTCTTCGATTGTCATCGCTTTTTTGCTCCGCATGAAAGAAAATATTTTCGTCAATAAATTCATTACGGGAGCTGGAAGTCTTTTGCCGGTTGCTTTTATTGTCGGGGTTGCAAGAGGGGTCACGATTGTGCTGAATGACGGACATATAAGCGATTCCATTATCTTTTATTCTTCAAGGTTAGTGGTTGGTATGCCGCCGGCCTTATTTATTATCATGCTGTTAATATTATTTATAATATTTACTTTATTTATTTCATCCAGTTCGGGAATGGCAGTTTTGACAATGCCCATTATGGGTGCCCTGGCAATTATTGTAAACGTTCCCGGAAAAGAAATTGTGAATGCTTATTTGTTTGGCATGGGTATTATGGGTTTTGTCACGCCGGTTGGTTTAATTCTTCCTTCGCTTGCCATGGTTGGTGTGAGCCTAAAGACGTGGCTGAGATTTATTTTGCCCTTGATGATAATCCTGACGCTGTTGTGCGCGGTCTTTCTTGTTGCGGGTGTCATGTTCAAATGATTTAAATGGTGTTTCACACAAATCCGCAAGCCAGATGGGCCGCAAAGAATGCATTGACTGGCTTCCCAATCGCAGGTTGGGTGAAATCTTCCATTGATGGGTACAAAATATTTCTTGTATTTTTAAATGGTAAAATTTAGCATTAAATAAAATAATTTTTCATTATGAATGCTTCCGAGCTTAAAAATTTGCAATCACCGATCAAAGAAAAATATCGCAGCGAGCCTGGCGCAGCTTTGATAACCCTAAAAGCCCATGGAAATATTGGCAAAGGGATTTCCTGTAAAGTAGAAACCGGCCGCGCATTGGTTGAGGCAGGCTTGCATCCCGCATCCGGTGGAACAGGAATGCTCGCCTGTTCCGGCGATATGTTATTGGAAGCATTGGTTGCCTGTGCGGGGGTAACTTTGGCCGCAGTAGCAACCGCAATCGGAATAGAAATAAAAAGCGGAACGGTGAAAGCAGAAGGTGATCTCGATTTTCGTGGAACATTGGGTGTGTCAAAGGAAATTGCGGTCGGGTTTATAAACATCCGCCTTTACTTCGATTTTGTTGCCGACGCTACAACAGAACAAATAGAAAGCCTGAAAAAACTTACTGAAAGATATTGCGTTGTTTACCAAACAATAAGTAAAGGGGTACAAATTGAAACGGTGTATACCCGGGGTATGTAACGTTCTGAGTCTATAAGTTTAATTTTTTATTTTTTATGTATTTAAAATTTATTAGTAAAGCCGACAAGAACATGGTAAAATATTTTTTCTGTTTTATTTTATCCTCACCTTTCTTTGTTTCGTGCAACAGGAATGAAAAGAGAACTGTTGCCGAAAATAATCAGCAACATAAAATGCCTGATGAAGACGGCATTAAAAAAGCAGTCGATGATGCATATCAAATAATAAGTTTTAAAGCCGGTCAATCGCTGAATTATGACAGCATCAGGACAAGCTTTATTCCCCAGGCGCAGCTTATGAATTTCAGAACTGATTCATTGCAGGTATTGACGCTTGATCAATTTATCGATGCGTATAAAAATTTTGTAAAAGATGCCGGAATAAAATCTTTTTACGAAAAAGAGGTTTTTGGAAAAACAGATCAGTTCGGCAAAATTGCACAAAGAATGAGCACCTATGCGTCCTACATTAACACGATGAATACGGTGGGTGAAAGAGGAGTGAATAGCTTTCAGTTGGTTAAGACGCCTAAGGGGTGGCGCGTATCGAGCATTATCTGGGATGTTGAAAGAACTACGCAACCAATTCCGGATTACTATTTAAATACAGATAGTAATTAATAAGCATTTTGGGGCACTTGAATTTTCTTAAAGGCATGGGCATACCAACCGAGTCTGATCGAACTTGTGAGAACAAAAAGGATTATCCATGCTCTTTGCTTAAATACCTGTTTTTTAAGATCAACGGATTATGCAGACCAGTTGCAAAGTTTTGGGTATTATCTTTGCCGTTCAATGATATCATGTCACGCTGCGAATTTCATTCAACTTTTGTAATTTCAATCAACCATATTTTTCTCTTGCAATTCAACATTTAGCCCTGGCATGAAAAATTTGATCCCGCTGGCAAGAATATTTTATTGTATCGGCATCATAGGAATTGCTGCACAACAATTTTACTATGACGATTTTCGACCAGTGATCATACCACTTTGGCCGCCATGGCTGCCTGCGACACTTGTCTGGGCGAATGTTACCGGGGCAATATTGATAGTTCTTTCCGTTTGCATTTTATTAAAGAAGAAAGAAAAAAATGCTGCTTTGATTTTGGGTGGATTTCTTCTTTTTTTATTTTTGGTTTTCCAGCTTCCATACATGTTATTTGTATTTCCATATACCTGGCATTTGGGTGTGTGGACGAACCCGCTCAAAACACTGGCGCTATCCGGCGGAGCATTTGTTGTTGCAGGTTCTTTTTCAGCTGCGGGCGTAAGAAGCGGATTGATGAAATTCTTATCAGGCTTTATTCCCTGCGGAAAGATATTTTTCTCCATCATGATGATCTTATTTGGCATTGATCATTTTCTTTATACAGATAACGTAGCCGGTTTGATTCCCGGCTGGATTCCCGGGCAAGTATTCTGGGCATTTATCGCGGCCATCTTGTTGATTGGTGCGGGCATGGCCATCATTTTAAATATCAAACGCCGATTGGTAGCTTTGCTTGCCGGCTTCATGCTTTTCATTTGGTTTGTAATTCTTCATATACCGCGGGCGTTTGCACATCCTGAAATAGAAAAAGGAAATGAAATAACCAGCGCATTTGAAGCGTTGGCATTTAGCGGTATTGCATTTTTAATTGCACAGTCAACATACAAAAGTTTGCAAGAATGAATCTTAACATTCAAAAAACGGATCTGCATGAAATACTGACGTTGAGAAATTTATTTTTGCAGGAAAATAATTTTCAGATAAGATATAATTCCTGTTATGAGCGTGGCTGGACGGACACCTACATCGTTTTTTGCAATGGCGCCAAAATCGGGTATGGGTCAGTTCGAGGAAATGAAAAACACAACGATAGGGATTCTATTTTTGAATTTTACTTAATCCCCCCTTTCAGAAATATAACTTCCGTCGTTTTTGCAGAATTATTAACATGTTGTGGAGCGATATTTATCGAATGCCAGAGCAATGATTTCTTGCTGACGTCAATGCTGTATCAATTCGCAGAGAACATAAAATCCGAGGTGATTTTATTTGAAGACGGATCAAAAACGTTTCTAACCTCAGACAAAGCCATTTTCAGAAAGATAACCGGAGATGATGTGTGCTTCGAACATAAGTCAGAGCCACCGGGTGATTTTGTTTTGGAATTCAACGAAGAAATTGTAGCAACCGGTGGATTTCTTCTTCATTACAATATGCCATTTGCTGATTTGTACATGGAAGTGAAAGAACCATGCCGCAGAAAGGGGTTTGGCAGTTTTATCATCCAGGAGATCAGGAAGGAATGTTATCTTGCCGGCAGAGTTCCTGCGGCGCGTTGTAATATAAATAATGTCGCTTCTAAAATGACATTGCTGAAAGGTGGATTAAAAATTGCCGGATATATTCTTTTAGGAAATGTTAAATGAACAATTCTTTAAATCGATTTTAAATGATAAAATGTTTTTTTTCTTTCTTGATGATGATAGCTTCGCAAAATGTATTTTCACAAAGCAATGATGCCGATCGGTTGAGAAAGCTGAATTATGATTGGATCCATTCGTATGTAACAAAAGACAGCGTAACGTTCAGCAGAATATTTGCTGACGATTTCATATTGATTTCTCCCATCGGAACAAAGTTTACAAAGAAACAAACGATTGCCAATTTACTTAAACAGGAAATAACTTCTGCTCGTGTTGACACAATTGATGTTCGCCTGATCACCGGGGATGTTGGAATTATAACTGCTTACATAACTTTTGTTTCAAAAGCTGACGGCAAAGATATAACCGGGAGAACCTGTTATCAGGATATTTATATAAAAAGAAAGGGAAAGTGGTTAGCCGTATCTGCCCACGTCACATCGCTTGGTTCAAAATAAGCATGTTGCACCGGCAATAATTCTTGTTGCAAATATTTCTTATTTTTCCATTTTAAAACCCCTCCAAAAAATTGCTATATGAAAAAGAATAACATTATTTACTGGATCTTTACCATTTTGTTTTCTGCATTTATGATTTATTCGTCATTTAATCAAATTCGAAATACGCCTGATGCGCATGCATTCATGGCACATTTAGGATATCCTGACTATTTTAGTCAATTTATCGGTGTAATGAAGGTCCTTGGAATAATTGCAATACTTGTTCCTGGCTTTGCACGGCTAAAAGAATGGGCTTATGCGGGATTATTTTTTGATCTGGCGGGGGCAGCATACTCTTTTATTGCAGTAGACGGATTTAATCCTGGCGGTTTAATTTTTATGCTGGTCGTGATTATTTTTTTGTTTGTCTCTTATATATATTTCCATAAAAGGCTGAATAATAGCGGCTCTCCGGCCATGTGAAACACGTAATTATTTTCATATTGTTAACTTTTGTAATTAAGTTGCAATCTTTATCACCGAATAATGTAACTATATGAAAAAATTACCGTTTTTATTCTTTCTGATCATTTCTTTTTGGGTAAGTGCGCAGCCTGAAAATAAAGTTATTCTTGGCGATATTGATAAAATACATTCAAAAATTTTAGGTGAAGACAGAAGCATTTGGGTATATGTGCCCAACAGCAGCAATGGTGATATTTATTCCAGGCAACATTATCCGGTAGTTTATTTATTGGACGGAGACGCGCATTTTTATTCTGTTGTCGGCATGATCCAGCAACTAAGTTCGGTAAATGGTAACACGATCTGCCCGGAAATGATCGTTGTCGGCATTCCGAATACAGACAGAACAAGAGACCTTACACCAACGCATGTTACTGCGGATCCGCCATTTATGGATAGCAATTTTACAAAGACTTCGGGCGGCGGAGAAAAATTTATTGAATTTATTGAAAAGGAGTTGATGCCGCATATTGATTCAGCGTACCCTACCGAACGATATAAAATACTAATCGGACATTCCTTTGGCGGCCTAACTGCAATGAATGCGCTGATTCATCACACGAATTTATTCAATGGTTATATCGTTATTGACCCAAGCATGTGGTGGGATCATAAAAAATTGCTCGACGAAACAAAAAATGCACTGATGGTGCGACAATTTCCAAACATGACTGTGTATTTGGGAATTGCAAATACAATGAATCCCGGGATGGATACCGTAAATGTGCAAAAGGACGGTTCCGCATTTACGCGCCATATCCGTTCAATTTTAGAATTGAATAAATTATTTCTTCTCAATAAACAGAACGGAATTCGCTATCAATATAAATATTATGACAATGATGATCATGGCTCCGTTCCATTAATTGCGGAATATGACGCACTTCATTTTCTTTTCAGTTTTTATCCAATGAAACTTACACTTGGAGACCAGATGGATCCCAATATGGGCGTGATCACTAAAATTGAAAAACATTACGATGAGGTATCCAAACATTTTGGTTATAAAGTGAAAGTGCCGGAAAGCCTGGCGAATGCTTTAGGCTATCAGGAAATGGGTAAGAAAAAATATCAAGAAGCTGAGTATTTATTTAGATTAAACACGGCAAATTACCCAGAAAGCGCCAACGCATTTGATTCGCTTGGCGATTTGTTTGATGCCAAAGGTGAGAAGGATAAAGCCATGGAAAGTTATAAAAAAGCATTGTCCATTAAAGAAGTTCCTGATACAAGAAAAAAACTGGAAAAGTTGCAAACAAAATAAAGTGCTGATGGATGAAAGAATTTATGTTGTACATACGGAATGCAGGAGACGCAAAAGCTGCGCTGACGGCAGAACAACATTTGGCCTTTGTAAAAAAATGCGAAATGTATATAGGTAAATTAAAAGACGAAAAAAGACTGATTGCAGCCCAGCCGATCGTGACAGAAGGTTTTGTAATATCCAAAGACAAAGGAGACTGGAGCAAGACTCCTGTTGATCCTTCAAAAGAAGTGCAGGTTGGGTACTATCATATTTTGGCAAACGACATAGCAGAAGCAATTGCCCTGGCAAAAGACAATCCTGAATTTGAATTTGTTCCATCTGCAAGCATCGAGGTTAGACCCGTTAAAACAAAAGAAGAGCAAACCAACTTTGTTTATCCGAACAGTTAGAAATTGATCCATCACATTTTCAAATCACGACAGGCTATCTGGTTACTGACCCCTTTGTTGGGGACTTTAATTTACCTGGTATTGTATATTGCCGCAACATTTTATTATCCGGGTGGTTCGCAGGTTGACAAAAATTCCATTGGATTCAGCTGGACTCAAAATTACTGGTGCAATCTGTTGAATGAAAACGCGGTCAATGGTCAGCACAATTTAGCAAGACCCATTGCATTGGCCGCCACGTTTTTTCTTTGTGTAACGTTAATGATTTTCTGGTATATTTTCCCAAAACAAACCGCATTCAGAAAATCTCGAAGGCGGATTGTTCAAATTTCCGGTTTTGCTTCCATGATTTCAATCATGTTTATTTGGACCAACTTGCACGATATCGTGATAAACATCGCTACCCTGTTTGGATTGATCGCCGTTGTAGGAACTTTTATTGGATTAATCGAATTAAAATGGTCCAAATTATTTTGGACAGGAATTTTTATACTACCATTGGTTGGGCTCAATAATTTTCTTTATTACAAGAACGGATTATTGATTTATTTACCAGTCGTTCAGAAAATAACTTTCCTGTATTTTCTTTTTTGGATATGTTTAATTGATGTTGGCATATACCGTCTTTCATTCAAGGCAAAAGCGTCGACTGATGATTAATGATGACCTTTGCAAAATGGCAATAATGTTTATTCAAAAATTGATACTATGAAATTTTTATCACTGCAGCCATTAGTTCCTTCCGGAAAAGATTTTGAAGCTTCGAAAAAAATGTTCCAGGAATTGGGTTTTGCAATAATGTGGGATGCCGGGGATTATATTGGCTTTGACAAAGACGGATGTAAATTTATTTTGCAAAAATTCGATATCAGGGAATTTGCCCAAAATTTTATGGTCAATGTTGCTATTGACGATGCAGAAGGTTTTTGGTAAGAGGTGAAAGAAAAAAAAATACCAGTGAAATATGGCATTCACCTGAGTGAACGACCAACCAAAATGCCTTATGGTATTGAAGTGAATATTATCGATATCGCCGGAGTTTGCTGGCATTTTGTTGAGTAAGCTTTCAGAAAAGCACTTTACTACGGGTGCCTGTACCCATAACAATCAGGATTCAGAAATCACAATCGATCAGGAATGTCAGATCAATTTAAACACCCGGTACTTCACTTGATATGCGGGTTGCCTGGATCAGGCAAAACGACCTTAGCAAAAAGTATTGCAGCATCAACAGGATCAATCAGGCTTTGCCCGGATGAATGGATAAAAGATATTTGGGATGATACTGCTGAAACGGAAGGGAATAATTACAGAGGTAAGATTGAAAAGTTGCAATGGAACCTGGCCAAACAAATTCTTCAAAACGCAATGGGGATTATTATTGAATGGGGAACCTGGGGAAAAAATGAAAGAGCAACATTAAGAGACGGGGCGAGAGCGCTTGGAGCGAAAGTTATATTTTATTATTTGGATGTGCCAAGGGAAATATTAAAAAAAAGAATTCTGGAGAGAAACAAGGATCTTGGTCACCATGAGTTTTACATTCCTGAGAATGAAATAGAAAAATTTCTTGATGATTCCTTTAAATCTTTACAAATTCCGACGGATGAGGAGTTAGCAACCTACGATGCCATTGGGTGAGAGACAGGCCCTGACGGGTTCACCAATCAACTCATCAATAAATCTGGGAAAGCTCACGATTCATCAGGCGTCTTTGGGATTGTTGCCCGGTAAATGTATATCAGGCAGGTCCAATTGCATCCAACAGGTATGGACACGGTTGTTTAAAAAATATTATTCAGGTTGTCCAATTTTAATAACCTTGTTTGTTATGGAAGTGTACACCAAAAATTATAACAATTATAAAATTTAAAACGATGGATGAATTTATGTTAATTTTCAGACACCAGGATGGCAACAGCGTTGCTTCTCCTGAGCAAATTCAAATTTGGATGAAACAAACGATGGATTGGATCGGTGGAATTGCTGCGCAAAATAAATTCAGTGGCGGCAATGGTTTGATTTTTGCTGATGCAAGAGTCGTGGGGCATAATCATGT
>DATGFZ010000631.1:0-23102 GCA_035308805.1 Puia sp.
GTCAGCTATAACCAACCAGTTAGTGGTAAACTTTGGACCGAAATAACTCTACCAATCTTCCTTCCAACTGGTAAACTATAGACTGAAACGCTGGTAAACTATGCGCCGAAATAACTGGTAAACTATGATGCGTAATATCCACTGTATTGGCTTTTGGACGATAAAGGGTCTTGCCTTTGGGCAATACATAACGTTTTATTCCTTCTGCTTTTTAGTCGGATTTTGGAGTTTTAGGTCGATGTTATGGTGTACTAAGAAGAGAAAAGAGGCGCGAGAAATGTACGAACTGCGCGAAGAATCGATCGTAAACAAAATTAGTGCGGAATTCGAAACGAGGTTGAAAAATCGCGCTCCTGAGGCCAAGCACGATTTAACTAAAGATCCCAAGCCTGATCCAGCCGAGCATGTGCCAATAAATTATCTAGACATTATTGAACCCTCTTCAAAATATTATACAATAATGGCATGTTGGGTTATTATCTTCGTGACTTTCTGGCCGATTATCGATGACCGCGAGTTTTGGGAAGGGAGCTTACCCACATACCTAAGATCAAAATTTCTTGAATTGACCAATGGTTGCCCGAGCGGTTACGAATGGCTGGCCACCTTGATTTTTATTCCGCCATCAGCGGCTATTTTTATTCTGGTCTCGATTAAGAAGTTCGAAACCCAAGTATACCGTTTCGGAAGTATCATTTGCCTAGTACCCGCATTGGCTCATCTTCTTATTTTCAGCCTTGGATTCACGCGTTTCCTATGGATAAAACAAAATATAGATAATTATTTGTTTTTCTTGATGTGGATAGGAGCATATTTTTATTTCATTGCAGTAGGATACCTTGCATACTTCGGCTATCGTAGGTCGAGAGCGTTAGTCTAAGTTCTTTTTATTTCTTTGAAGCTATTGCCGCTATTTGCATTTGAATTCGGTCATGCTATTTTCAACATTTTCTGGCTCCAATTCTTCTTAATATGTTCACTTAGGCGTTTGGCTGTGTCCAGTTTACTCACGCGGATGTACTTAAGGAATGACTTCTCGGTCCGGTGTCCTGTTATTTTCATCAGGTCGATTGTTGGAAAGCCCTGCAGGTAATAGTTCGTCGCGAACGACCGACGAGCTGTGTGGGAAGTAACACATTCCCAAAGTGCCTTTTTTGGGTCCGTTGACAATCTGCCGATCTCATCCAGTTTAGCTTTCTCACATGCCTCCTTTACGTAATCGTTGAATTTTTGGTTAGAAATGGATCTTGGCAGTCGGTTCGGGTTCTTCTTGTATTTGTCGAAGATTTGCAGCACGATTGGACTACAGGGGATGATGACCAACTCCTTTGTCTTTTGGGTGATCAGCTTGATAAAATGTTCGCCGTCTATTTTGACAATATTCTCTGGCTTGACGTCGGAATAGTCCGAATATCGAAGCCCCACAAAGCAACCGAATACAAATAGGTCCCGGGCCTGCTCCAGCCGCTTGTGTTCGGTTAAATCGTGTTTATACAACTTGATAATTTCTGGTTCGGTGAGATATACCGAATCGGACTCCTCCCGGGCAACACTGAATTTCTTATGTTTGAACTGCAAATTGGATGTGTAGCCCAAATCTACGGCCTCGGACATAAAAACCTTGAGGATTTGGATATCTTTGGCTATTGAATTTTGGGAAAGTTTTTTTAACTTCAAGAAGCTTACGTACTTATAGTAAAAATCAAGATTAATACCTTCAAAATCGACCTTAAGCCGCTCCTTTTGCTCATATTCGTCCAAATGGCCAAGCACTGTATTATAGGTCTTAATCGTATTCTTGTTCTTATCGCGGCCTTTGTATTTAATCTCATTCTTGATAAACCTGTCGATCAAACCTTTTAGGGTCGGTCTTTTCGGATCACTGCTGTTCTGATTCATGTAATCAATCAAATATTTCTTCAAGGTGGCGGGTTCAGGTATTCCACTCTTAATTTCACTATTATAGGCCGTTTCACAAAGCTTCTTCAGGTTATCAAGCAAATCGTTCAACAAGTACTTGCCATCGGCTGTAGTGGCTGATTTTTGCTTTAAACGCTGCTTTTTGCTGCTCCAGGAGCCTGAATCAACTGACTGACCGAATGTAAATACTAGCCGTCTGCCATTATAATTGAAACGGAGACAGATTAAAGACTTGCCTGAGCCTTTTTCGGCCTTTTTAAGATAGTAATTAACTGTTGGCATGTCAAATGGCTTTAGTTGCCTGATTAGTTGCCTGATTCTTCTTAATCAGTTTTCACACAAATTTAAAACAAGGTAAAGCAAAATACAAGGGGAAAGGTCATTCTTAGGATAAAATCGAAACGCGGCCGCAAATTCGAAAAAATAGGTGATAGTGCGCCCCACACCACCTGAATCCCTCAAAACCCACGCTGGTCGTGGGTTTTTTTATTCCGTGCGCGAAACCGTGCGCGGGCATTACCCTTTCTCGGGTTTTATCCTCCCTCCTTCCTCGGGGTCTTTTTCTGACTACTGTCATTCCAAAATTTCTTCATTATTTGAGCATGTTCCATCCCCGTTGCCTTGATGTAAATCTCTTCAACAATTCCAATAGAAAAAATTGACAGCAAAATGTACTGGCGC
This sequence comes from Puia sp., assembly GCA_035308805.1. Taxonomy (GTDB): domain Bacteria; phylum Bacteroidota; class Bacteroidia; order Chitinophagales; family Chitinophagaceae; genus Puia. The sequence goes on from DATGFZ010000631.1 coordinate 2,602, forward strand.
AACACCTATTAATTAAGGAAACTAAAACTGGAAACTATATGGTAGAACCTGTCGGATGAATTGATCATCTTCGTTCAAATATTGCAATTCCTGATTCACAGTGGCATATATTTGTAAGGATTGATATAATAATATTTGCAATCGCTGAATGGGTGCTCAGAATTCGAATTAGTTCTAAAATCTCGTATTTTTGGAAAACTAGTTTTATGAAAATCAAGCTCATTAGTTTAAATCTGATGCTCTTCACCGTCTGTGTGTATTCCTTTGGGCAAGTTCGAAATTCAACGAACGAAAATCATTTAAGTATAAATTCGCTATGTAAAACATGGAGTTTGTCCTATCGACAGCTACCACCAAATATCAAAGTAATTAATCCAGTGGAAGAAGCAGAATATCCAACAATCACATTTACAAAAAATGGGACCGTTTATGTAAAATCGAGGGCCTTTGCCGAATCTGGCAGCTGGCATTTGATAAAAAATGATAAGTTATTTCTTAAACTTGAAAAGACGCAGAATATATTCACCATTCAGAAAAGATCAAGTAAGGATATTACCTTAAAAAATACCAATACTGCTGCGGCAAGAAAATACTTACACCTATTTAATCCTCTTGATAATGTTTGAGAAGAGCAAAAGCTCAAATGACTGCGAAATTAATGAGGACATTTCGAGAATTAGCCAACGCAGGAATCAATATGAAGACCAAACTGAAGAAATGGTTATTATTAACGCATTTTATAAGAAACCCTTTCAACTTCTAACATGAAAACCTCGAGCCGATTACTCATTTTCGCTTATCTCTTCCTTTTTCCCAATAAAATCTTCTCCCAGGATCAATCAGAAAATAAGTGTTGATCTTTGGAAGAATCGCTACGTGACCATTTATCCTTATTCTAAGGGTAACGGAATGGAATCACTTCTTAAATCTCGAATATTTTTCAGCTTTATATCTTTCTCTTCAACGATTACAACTGCCAGGGTGTTATTAGACTCTTGCTCAAAAAATTCCACATAGTATGCAGTTCTGGAACTGAGCACATCAACTATTATTCCTCGAGTCCCTTTGGGAATATTTTCAATATCTCCGCTTGCAATAACGTTGTCGTATAAGTTAAACATAATGGGGATTTAGATTTTTCATTTGGGATCGCGGCCACAAACAAACCCAATAACCTTTGACAAACTTACCACTCACCAAATCCGGAGGTTTTGTGCAGTCGGCTATTTGCCATGATAGACCTTCAAAATTTTACAATCACTTTTTTGGATTTCGATAAAAGGTACTCCTCCTTTGGCACTTTTTAGCGTGCCTTCAACTTCCCAGACATTAGAATCTTTCAATTTGGCATGAAAGGGCCGGCTGGCATAAATACCTTGACCATATATAGGTAACCAAATAGCCTCTGCAACTCTTACGGTGGTTTCTTCATTAGGAACATAATCTCTGTTCATTTTATTTTTATTGCCATGATAACTGTAAGATGCAAAAAGTATAAAGCTAAAACCCAGAAGAAAAAGATGTTTTTTCCGCATAAAAATGATTTTGAATACTGATTATAGGGTAGTCCAAAATCGTCCTTTTAAAGGTAAAAGAAACTCACTAATTGCTTACAAGATACCCTCATCCTCAAAGCTCAAATACCCATCAGCAGTAATAATCAAATGATCCAGCAGCGTAATATCCATCAGCTTGGCAGCTTGCTTCAACCGTTCCGTTAATTCTTTATCAGCGACGGATGGGTTAAGCTCTCGGCTAGGATGCGTGTGACACAGTATTAGGCCCGTAGCGAGACATTTTAATGCGACGCCGAGTATTATCCTTATATCCACCACAGCGCCAGTTATTCCCCCCGTAGCCAGTTTATAGCCACCGATCACTCGATTACCTCGGTTTAGGAAAAGCACGGCGACTTCTTCCTGGATGTTTAGCTTTTCTGTGTCCAGCAGTTGCATGAACTGATGGTAAGCATCATTAGAATTTGTTATCCGGGGCTTTTGTAAAGCGGGTATTTTGGGGTTGTATCGTATCTCAATTTCGGAGAGGTTGAATAATATGTCTTCCATGATCAAAAGTGTAAGGCTGCCCTTTACAAAGGCAGGCTGATTAATAAATGTGGTTAAAAGCTAATCCGGATCAGAAAGCCGGAATACGGGTATAGTTTACCGTTGATCAGGTAAAGCAATCTGTCTTTCCGGTCGGGGTGAACCCCATCAACAAAAAGCCATTTTGGCTTTCTGGTTTCAGGTTCCTGTACCTCTATTACCCGGAAAGGAGTACACAGCTTTCTTATTGCGCCCTTTTGGTTTATAGCGAGGACGCAGGAGCTATCGCAATAGAAGACGTGATACTGATTGTGGTTCATCAGATATTAATTTAATAGGTTTAGAAATAAACTTGGTAAGTTTCTAAGATGGGATGGAACGGAAATTAAATATCATGTGTTTGTCGACGCTAGTGACTATTGTTTTTCCAATGGGTATGCCCTGCTGGTGAACTTCATAAGTTTGATTACCTTATGCTTAAGGCAAACACAGGTGGCTAATTGCCAATAGAGCACTAGCTGAGCTGCGAGGGGTCAAAACAATGTAAAAGGTACTTGTGATGATGTATTTCTATGTTCACTGCAGATGATATTCTTTTCTAAATAATAAATAAATCCAATTACTTCTGGTTTTCGGTTTAACTTTTTAATATTTTAATCTTCTTTTGGTAAGCCTTTCTATTCTTTTGTGATACCATATTCTGTTTTTAATGTATTGATTAGATCTAAAGCATGTTGTTTTGCCTCATGCAAACGAAAAATGTAAAATTTTACTACGCCTCCAAAGACATAAATTTCATTACCGAAGTGAATGATTTTCTTTTTATCGGTGTCAAGCAATCTTGGATTTGAAAAATCTTTATATTTTGGTGCAGAGCCTGACATGAACTTAAAATTTAATAAGTCAAATGCAAAACTTACTATTTCATTCAGATATTTCTCATAATTCACTTCCTGATCGTTAAGCGGTTTAAGATAATTATCATATACAATGATGCTTTCAACTGCTTTCTTTTTTCTGATCAGGCGCATGCCCCCGGAATTCTTAAGCTGCAACAATGTTCTTTCAGTCAGGCTTACAAAATCCGGGCGATAAATAGTTCTTTTGTACAGCCTGTAAATATTTGTATCGTCAATAACTGAACTGTAGCCATAACATATTTGTGCAAGTGAATCGAGGCGAGAAGCACGTGTTATATTTTCAGCAATAGCCCTATTAATATTGACCGTATCTATCGCAGCGTCACTAATCATGGAAATAATAAATTCTTTTTCCTTATTGTGGTCGCCCATATTCTCCCTTATGCTTTCTGCAAAAAAGCCCATGGTAACAGCAAGGAATATCATTAAGAATTCCAGGAAATATTCTTTGAAACCTTTCTTTTCCACTTGTGGGTGATGATGTACTTCCATAACTATATTTGAAGGTGTATGTTTCTTATGAACTTATCGGCAACTGAACTACGAACTCAGCATAATCCCCTTCTTTTGTATTCACATTAATTTCACCACCATGCGCTTTTATAATATCGTAGCTTAAGCTCAACCCTAATCCTGTTCCTAAGCCTGTAGGCTTAGTGGTAAAGAAAGGCTGGAAGATCTTATCAACCACTTTCTCAGGAATGCCAGTGCCGTTATCTCGAACCCGTATTTCAACTCTGTCAGCGGACTTTTTCGTGGTTACTGAAACGGTCGGTTCGTATCCTTGTATCTGCTGCTTGCTTTTCTCATTCACTACGTAGAAGGCATTGTTGAACAAATTGACAAACACACGAACTATGTCCTGTTGAATTAGAGGGGTTTTATCAATAGTAGCATCAAAGTGAGTTTCCAAATTTGCTTCAAAAAATTTATCCTTAGCTCGGATTGCGTGGTAGCTTAACTTCAAGCATTCATCAGCTATTGCATTGATATTTCCAGGTTCTTTTTGGCCTGTACTTACCCTGGTATGTTGGAGCATACCCTTAACAATAGCATCTGCTCTTTTGCCATGATGATTGATTTTTTTTTCATTGTCCTTCAAAATGGATAGCAATTCCATCGCTTCACCGCTATTGCCTGTTTTTACAGCCTGAGAAGCCTCATCGATCAATTCCCTGTTCACCTCCGAGAAATTATTGACAAAGTTCAGCGGGTTCTGTATCTCATGGGCTATCCCTGCCGTAAGCTCGCCGAGAGACGCCATTTTTTCTGATTGGATCAATTGGGATTGCGTAACCCTTAACTCATCAAGTGTTCTTTCAACTTTGGTTTTTTGGGTATCTATTTCCTGCTTCTGCTTTTGAAGTTGTGCAAATGATTTTTGCCTATACACGTTTCTGCGCCATAACCCCGCAGCAACGATTAGCAATACAATCAGACCACCTAAGAGGATATAGATATGTAAGCGGCTATTGTATTGCAATTCATTCTCTTCTATTTTTTGCTTTAATTCCTGCTGATGCAATTGTTCATTAAAAGTAAAATTTTGGGCATCTCGAGTTTTTTGTTGGCTGTATAGGCTATCTTTAAGAATAATAGTTTGCCTAAGGTATTTTAATGCGCTGTCAGGTTTGTGTTGAATTTCATAGATATCAGCAAGCAGGTTGCTGGCGCGGAATACGTCGATCGGAAAGGTTCTTCCGAAAGTTGGTATTAAAGCGAGTTTAGCAAAGTATATGGCAGAATCCAATTTCCCCTCTCGTCTGTACAATTCTGCAATGCCATCGTAAGTGTCAAATACATCCTTTTGTACGTGATCTTTCAGGGAAAGCGTCAATGCTTGCTGATAGTATTTCTGCGCGTCCGAAAAGTGTCCGGATTTAGAATTAATTGCGCCGAGGACGTACATTAAATATGAATGTCCTTTTTGCAATGGCAACGCCCGATTTGCATAAAACAAAGCAGAATCAAGTTGATTGGTCTGTTCGTATACAGAACTTACCACATCGTCAGTTAATGAAACTAAACCTGCATCGCTTGGTCTGGTGATCTTTCTAGCTTCATTGATGTAATAAAGTGATTTTTCATAGTCTTTTTGTTCACGATAACAAAATACTAATCCTAAATAATTATCGACTATGTTAAAAGTATCGTTTAGGTTTTGGGAGATTCTGATGGACTGAAGGAGATAATTAATTGAATTGGAATAATTGCCCAAAACGATATACGCGAACCCCAAGTCCTTCGCGGAGAGCAATTCTCCATGTTCAAAATTCAATTTATTTGCAAGCTTTAGCCCCAATTGCCCATAAAAAAGCGAAGTGTCGGGATAGGAAAAAGTTAACATGTCAGCCATTGAATCACATGAATTCACTTTATTTGTGTCATCTTTTCCTTCTAACAGCATTTGCCTGAAGTTATTTAATCCAGATGGTTGACTTTCAGTGCTTAATTGCTGCATTAATAAAAAACATATAGTCAGTACTCTTTTCAAAACACACTATTTGTTGACAACTGAATCACAAACTCTGTAAACTTCCCTTCCTTGGTATTTACGCTAATTTCACCCCTATGTGCTTTCACAATATCATAACTCAATGATAACCCAAGTCCTGTTCCTTGTCCTGTTTGTTTTGTGGTGAAGAATGGCTGAAAGATCTTGTCAACTACTTTTTCTGGGATGCCGTTCCCGTTATCTCTGACGATTATTGAAACCTGATTCCCTGATTTCTTTGTGCTTACTGAGACAGTTGGTTCATACCCTTGAACCTGCTCTTTGCTTTTTTCATTGACTGCATAGAAGGCATTGTTGAATAAATTAACTAAGACCCTGACCACGTCCTGTTGGATAAAAGGGATTTTGTCAATGGAATCATCAAAATCTGTTTGCAGGTTGGCCTGAAAGGATTTGTCTTTTGCCCGAAGACCATGGTAACTTAATCTCATGCATTCATCAGCGATGGCATTAATGTTGACAAGCTCCATTTCACCTGAGCTTGAGCGTGAATGCTGGAGCATACCTTTTACAATAGCATCAGCCCTTTTGCCATGATGGATAATTTTCGCTTCGTTATTTTCAATGTTACTAATTAACTCATCAATCTCATTTTTATCTGCTGCTGGTATTTGAAGCTTATCTAATTTCCCTTTTAATTCACTGTTCATTTCAAGGTTGACTTCAGAAAAATTATTCACAAAGTTCAATGGGTTTTGAATTTCGTGGGCAATGCCTGCTGTGAGCTCGCCAAGAGAAGCCATTTTTTCAGATTGTATGAGCTGGGATTGGGTTCTTTTTAGGTCTTCAAGCGTTTGCTCTACCTTGGCTCTTTGATTATCTGTTTCCTGTTTTTGTTTTTGAAGCTGTGCGAACGATTTCTGCTTAAAAATATTCCTACGCCATAGTCCTGCGGCAATGATTAACATGATCACCAAACCCGCAACAAAGAGGTATATACTTAACCGGTTCCGGTATTTCAATTCATTTTGCTCCACTTTTTGTTGCAATTCCTGTTGATGCAATTGCTCATTGAATGCAATACTTGATGCACTTCGGCTTTTTTCCCGGCTAAACAAACTGTCTTTCAATGCAATGGTTTGTTTAAGATATTTCAATGCACTATCCGATAGATGATTAATTTCATACACATGGGCAAGGAGATTCGAAGCATCCAGCAAACCTATGGGATATACCCTTCCCCATTTTTGTGTTAATACTTCTTTGGCATAATATATGGCAGAATCAGTTTTGCCTTCGTTTAAATATACATTTGCCATTCCATTGTAAGCTTGAACAATATCTATTTGATAATGAGCTTGCATTGCGAAAGGTATTGATTTCCTATAGAGATCAATAGCGAATGCATCATGGCGCAATTTCGCATGAATATTGCCCAGTACTGCTAGCAACCCGCTCCAATTTTTGACCTCCTTATAAGCACGCTCAGCATAAAAAAGTGCAGAATCAAGCTGATTATTTCTTTCATACATAGAAGACAGAGTCGCTTCTGATATGGTATAATCATGATTAGTCAATTCGCCCAGCCGTAAGTCCTCCTTATTATAAAAGATTGCCGGGGCGTAATCGCCCTGTTCCCTGTAACATATCGCTAGAGAGCTCAGCGCGTAACGGATTACTTCAGTATCTTTTGATTCTTTAGAAAGGGTTAAGCCTCTAAAACCATAATATAACCCATTGGCATAGTCCCCGCTCGTTGTTAACGCCTCACTTACGTCAACCAGGCTAAGAGCGAGCCCTACTTCATCGTTTATTTTCTGGGCAATTTCTACTTCTTGTTTTGCATACATTATTGCTGTATCAGCAAAGGACCACATGTATTTATTGCACAAACTGTGGAGAAACACCAACCTTGAGTGATCATCTCTGGACGACGCAAAAAGCAGTTTGAGGCTATCAATGCTATTATTTTGAGCAATAGATTCACCAGCCGTAAGAATTAACGCCAACCAGTATAAGAGTGTTTTTGTCATTACTCATTGTTTATTTAACTGGAGCGGAATCTGCGTAAGTCTAGAAAATTGGAAGACCAATATGAATTCATCTCCGTCCTTTATCCAGGAATTCGTTAAGAATAACCTTGCTTATATATGGGAAAGGATGATAGTTTGAAGTTACTGAAAATTGTTATCTGGGCTAAAAACGGATTCAGAAGTTGAAATGATTCGGAGTTGCCTTATTTCAACAGTTATGCCATCAAATCACGCTTGTTATAATTTAGGCTAATTCAAATACCACGAAGTGAATTTATTCTCCACAGCCAGTCGTAGTTGTTCAGTAAAATCAAAGGCATTTATAGACCGTTCCAGGAAACTGTCGATATAACTGCTTTTATTGGCAGACGTAAAAAGATTATACAGCTGCCACAAATTGATGCTCGCCTTACAATCATTCTGGTCACCATAAAGCTCTCGGCAAACCGTATTGATCTGGGACTCCACCAGCAGCAATTGAGGAATGTCCTTCTTAAGGTATACCGGCAAATAGTTGTAGACTCTCGATCGGCCTACGAGGTGAGCAAACTGTTGTTCCGTAATCTCATATTCGTTTAGCCTCTTGAGGTTGAATAAATGAAAGCTGGAATTGTAATTTTCGTACAGGGTCCTAATGGCACGCCGGAGTTGGCCGAGGCTTCTGACCACCAGATTCCCAACATACCCATCCGACCATACGCGTAGATTGGCACAAACCCGGTTTTTAAACCCAATGAAGATCTTAAAATGCTCGTCGGTTCCCTTTTTGCTGTACAGGTTGTCCTGGTTGTATGACTTTACCCCTCCGATAGTCAGGCTTAGCGTGCTGCCATCAACTTCATCCTGAATCGTTGGTATCTCCACCACGAAGGCCATACGCTCGTAATGCAGCGTTTTCTCGTGCTCTTCCAGTAAGTGTGTTGGCTTGGTCTTGGCTTCCGGAATACGGCCTTTAATGGAGTGTGAGAGCCTTTTGCTGGGCTCCAGAATGGTTTCACCGGCGAATATGTCCTCAGCGAGTTCCACGGTGGCCTCTACAAAGTCTGCGTGGCTGATTAAGGGCTCGTTGTCCAGATTGCTCACCCCAATAAATTCATTGCGACTCAAACTGTAATGTGTGAATCATGTAACTCTTTTATCAAGTTATATAACAACTTTGGTTGGAAAAGCATCTACATTTATATCTATTGGATGAACCCTTAAAAATTCTATTTCATGTCATTTTACTATTACATTTTTTTTGTAATATCGGTAGGGATTATAGCTACCTTAATCCGTTCAGTTATTCTGTCGAGAGAAAATGTTCCTGTTGAATTATTTATTGAGGGGCTGAGAAATGAAAACACTGGGCAATTTGAGCAGGCTGTAATTATTTACGAAAGTGCATTGAGTGAATTTAGGAAAATAAGGTTTCACGGTAGTCTAAAAAATAAAATTATTGAAAAAATAAAATTGCTACATCTGATTATCGAATATAAAAAAAATTCAGTTTTTATTAGGTAATATAAATGCAGTACATCGATCAATTAAAGGTTAATTTTTTTAAAAAAAAAGAATGGGTACGGGAAAAATATTTTTAGGCATTTTAGCAGGAGTGGCTGCAGGATTATTATTAGGAATGTCGTTTGCACCGCGTGCAAATATGGCAGTTCAAGAACCTCCAAAGGGAAAGTGATGGTTTGCGCAGGGTAGGACATATTTTTTCTGTAGAACCAGGGGCTCAGTATAAATTCAAAAAATCTCTTTTATACTGTTTTGTTACCCTTCCTTTGGCGCGTGCAACAATAGCAACTGTTCCCGACGAAAGAATAGCAGCTATAACAGGAATGCCACTTAGTTTTACTCCGGGTCATTTCGCAAACTTTTTAGTGTACGCAGGATATACATTCACTTTTTGATAGTGATAACATTTCATTATTCAATGATTTGTAGAATACAATGAATAGAATTCTAATCAAGAACTCCTTTAGCACATTTCTTGGGTTATTCATTGCGGTAGACCTGGTTCTTGGACAGCAGGCTTTTTTAGACAGCCTGGTGAAAAAATTAAGAGCGGCTGATAAAGAAGATACGTCGACGGTAATCGCGCTCAGTTCAATCGCTACCTATTATGCTTTTGCTCAATTCGACAGTTGTCTCTATTATGCCAGGCAGGCAAAAGACCTTTCTGAAAAAATAAATTACCCAACCGGGAGAATCTTTAGTTATCGAAATATTTTTAGTGCCTTGAACAACCAGGCAAATTATCCACGGGCACTTGAAGCAGCATTGAACCTTCAAAAAATCACAGAGGAAATAAAAAAGGGCGATCCCAGCGCTCGTGCATCGGCAAGTTATTTACTCGGCGTTGTTTACCGGGAAATGGCGGATTATCCGGATGCTATTTTTGAACTCAATCAGTCCATCAATTTTCAAAAAGAGTCCGGAAAGAGCATGTCAGAGAGTTTTCCTGCCCATTCACAATTGGGGATCGTGTACATGTTAGAAAATAAATTGGATTCTGCTTTAACGTATGCCCAACAAGGCTATGAGCTCGGATCGCATGCAAAAGAATTTAAAAAATTTTATTCCCTTGCCCTTGGTGCTTTGGGAAATGTTCATGAAGCACTGCATAATTATCAATCTGCGGAAGAATTTTACCGTTTAGGGATCGTGCAAAGTCAGCTTGTAAATAATGTTTATTTCCTAGCAAGGAATTATAACAATCTGGCAGGGCTTTATGCAAAGACAGACCGGAAAGACTCCTGTATTTATTATGCCGGCATTGCTCTTAGTATATGTAAGCAGCATAATTTTGGTGAATTCGCTTTTGATGCAAGCAGGATACTTACGGATATATACGGAAGGGGAGCTAATGCAGATAGTACCTTAAAATATATGAAAATAATGGTGGCTGCAAAGGACACGGTATTTAGCCAGGCAAAGGGGCAGCAATTCCAAGAGTTTGCGTATAAGGAGGTGCAACGCTTACAAAAAATAAATATTGATAAAGAAAGATCCCTGAACCTTGTCAAGTTATATATTCTGCTTGCAGCATTGGTTGTGCTTTTATTGCTGGCATTTATTCTATATAGGAACAACAGACAAAAACAAAAAGCAAAGAACAAAATTGAAAAAGCGTATGCGGAATTAAAATCCACTCAATCGCAACTCATCCAATCAGAAAAAATGGCTTCACTTGGGGAATTAACAGCAGGTATTGCGCATGAAATACAAAACCCATTAAATTTCGTGAATAATTTCTCAGAAGTGAATAAGGAGCTAATAGCAGAATTGAATAATGAAATTGATTTAGGCAACTTTAGCCAGGCAAAATCAATTGCAAAGGACATTGAAGCCAACGAAGAGAAGATAATCAATCATGGCAAACGCGCTGATGTTATAGTAAAAGGAATGCTTCAACATTCAAGGATCTCAACAGGGCAGAAGGAACCAACGGACATTAATGCGCTGGCGGATGAATATTTACGGTTAGCCTACCATGGATTAAGAGCCAAAGACAGTTCATTCAATGCGACAATGAATACTGATTTTGATGATTCCATTGACAAAATTAATATCATCCCTCAAGATTTCGGAAGGGTGCTGTTGAATTTGTACAATAATGCGTTTTACGCGGTCTCTCAAAAGAAGAAAACGGCAGGTGATGGTTATGATCCCAGTGTTTCAGTCAGCACGAATAAGATTAATGATAAAGTAGAAATAAGCGTTAAAGACAACGGCAATGGCATCCCGCAAAAAGTAGTTGACAAAATTTTCCAGCCTTTCTTTACCACCAAGCCTACCGGCCAAGGAACTGGATTGGGTTTATCAATGAGCTATGATATTGTTAAAGCACAAGGTGGCGAGATAAATGTGCTCACAAAGGAAGGTGAGGGATCTGAGTTTATAATGCAGTTACCCCTAAACACAGCTTCATGAAAATAAATTATTATTCTCACTCTGCTAGATTTTAGCGAACCAACCTTGATGGCTAGATGAAACTGAAGTAAATATTATTACCGCCAAACGTCATATTCCACAAATTTTTGTATGTACGTCAATAATCTTAATAATTCTATGATACGCTTCTTAGTTATTTTATTCATTGCTCTTCCTGGAGCATCAGGCTTTGCTCAAAAAATTGATTCTGTCAAATATGCAGATGGGTTTCTCTTTTATCATGATTACGAAAATACCGCCTATTACTCCGATAACAAGCCCAATTAATAATGATGATAATTTCATATTTTCAATCTGATCGATATTTTTTTAAAAACCATGCTTTATAATTCAATGTGCTTTTAGAACTCCATAAATTCCCGATACCTTCATATCTCTAACTCCCCTAAAACCCAGTAGAATCGCGCTACTTAATAATCTGCATAGGAATCAATTACTTTTCGGTCTATCAGGCAGAGCATTCATCAAAGCCATCACTGCCCAATTTGAAGCCGCAACAGATATAAATTGATTTTCATCATAAGGCGGAAAATCACTGTTCACAAATGGTTGAAAAGGATATGACCTTGATTCCATAACCCATGCGCCGTCAGCATCCTGCATTTTTAATAAATAATTTATTCCTTTTTGATATAAAGAATCTTCCGGTTTAGTCATTCCACTTTCATACAAAGCATAAAGAGTTTGGCCTGTAGCGTATGCATCACTTTTCATAGTTGGCAATTGCGACCAGCCGCCATCTGCATTTTGCATAGACTTTAATCTTTCAGCAACTTTCATTTTCAGATTATTATCACTGCCGCACCATTGCATGCCCAACAATTGAAAGGCAAGTTCCTGTTGCTGCCTGGGGGTTGCTTTTTCAAGCCATTGTTTTGTTCTTATAACTAATTCATCAACATGTTTTTTCTTTGCCTGTGATGCATATAATTGTATTGCACGCATAGCCATCACCGTTAAATGTATATCTCCGGTTTCCAAAGGCACTCTTCCTGATTCCGCAAGAAAACTTCCGTCAGGTTTTGCCTGACTTATAATATAATCAACCGATAAATCTGTATAAATATCGGCAGGATATTTTTCTGCAGATAACCCCAGTAAAATATAAGGAGCCACGAAATTTACGGGTAGAAATTGATTGATGAGATTGGGATTACCGGCAAATTGCAATGTTCTTTTCATTGATTGCACTCTGTAAACCGCAAAGGAATCCACTACAGGAATCCCTTTTTGTTGTGCTATTGCTGCGACCATGGAAGTTAATGTAGTGTGATGACAGGAAGCGCATTTTAGCGTGCTTCTGATTGTGAACAGGTAACCGCTTTTTTGCAAAAGCAAAAAACTTTTGCCTACTGATTTTTCTATATCTCCAATATTATTATCAGCAGGTTTCTTCATCCATCCCGCAAGCATGCTTGATAAAAAAATGCTACTGACAAGGATAGTGGAGATAGAAACAATTTTGCTTTTCATAATATAAATTGAATGTGATTATTTGTTCGCATACTTTTTTAATAACTCTGCAGACTGCGTGTTTCCTTTTCTTTGAGCATAATATAAAGCATCTGATCCATCCTGCGCTTTTTGGGAAACCACAGCGCCATGATTAATCAGAGCAAGTGTCATTTCAGGATCATCAATCGTTTCAGATTGCTGCAATAACATCAAAGCAGTAAATCCTTTTTTTGTCTTTAGATTCGGGTCTGCGCCGTGTTCCAATAAATAAAAAAATGATTGTCTGTCACCAGCCAACGCCGCGTTCATTAATGGAGTGAACCCAACAAGCGCCTGAAATGTTGGTATGTACATCGGGTGCACATTTACATTTGCACCATTGTCCACAAGCATTTTCAATGTGGCAAAATTGCGAAAGGTTAATGCATTATCAATCGGAAAGTCTCCGAACGCTGTGCTGTCATTTACACTAAATCCATTGTTGATAAGAAAACGCACAATAGCTGTATCGCCGGAAGACGCAGCAGCATAAAGAAGATAATTTTTAGGAGCGCTTTTTTTAAGATCAGCGCCTTTGTCAATCAACAAATGAAAAAGATTTATTGATCCGGGAATGGCAGAGAGCTTTGCTAAAATACTATAGCCATCTATTTGGTAATTAACATCCGCACCATTATTTAATAGCAGCATCGTCTTACCCCAATCGGGCACGGCAAGCCATAGCGCGGTAATGGCTGCCGAATTTTGAAAATTTACTTTTGCGCCATTTTCAATTAATATTTTCATTTGCTCAACCGAACCGTTAATCGTGGCGGCCATTAATGCCGAATAACTATCGAGTGTATCATTTGCGTCAGCTCCGTTTTGCAACTGAAGTTTAAGCTCTTCAACACTTCCCGATCGTATAGCATTAAAAAGTTTTTCGGCTCTTGCATCAGGGGTTGATGACTGAGCCAAAAGCGAAAGTGAAAAAAAGTTTACAATCGCAATTAATGAAACTACAATTGCTTTTTTGAATAAGAGTAATTTGTATTTCACATTATAAAGTTGAGTATGAATCCCTGCTATATCATTCTGTCACCACATAATATATCTCATCTGAATGATGCTCGGGTGAAATTATAGAGAACCACATTTTTCCAGCTGCTTCCATGTTTGGCATGTGTTGAGCCTGACTAATCAGCTCGTCTCGTTTAGCATCAGCTTTTGCAATATCATCCCAACTTTTTAATTCGCTCATTACTAATACTTCGCGGCTGTCGTGCCCATACCAATGACGAACAATTTTAGTATTCAGATAAAACGGATTTTTGTCAAACAGCATTTTCTTGTAAAGTTGTAACAATGAATCGACATTCACATTCATGTTTTCTGCAGTAATGTTGAGATAAATGGTGTGAACCTGTAAATATTTTCTATTTGCCTGTTCCTGCGCTTTTGCATTTGTCGACAAAATAAAAACGGTTGCAAAAAAAAGGATTATATTTTTCATGTTGATTATTTTAAAATTCAGAAACTTTATTTTTGATAATGTTAAGCCTTAAAAAAACCTATTGAGTTTTCATCCGTACAAGTGTTGCTTTGTCCATAGCAGATTTTCTTGGTCCGCAGGAGTCTTCAATTAGCACTGTATATATAGAGTCGTTATTAAAAAATGTTGTTTTGTATTTGCCCCAATAATCTAATCCGCAAGTACCGTCGTTTAAATAAAGTATTTCATCTTTCAACTTAAATTTTCCTTCAACCGTAAAATTTTCTGAGGGAATAATAACTTTGATCGTACCATTCTTTCTGAAATCAAGATTTATTTTTTGATCGTTTCCATATTTTATTATCCAACTTCCGACCAGATTCTTTTCCGGCGGAATAAAAGCAATAATTGCGATCGCAAAAAATGCGACGAATAAAGAAATTGTCTTTTTCATAATTTATTTTTAAAGATTAGTTATTTACCCAAATTTGAAAAAATCAGCCACATTATAAACTACCCAATAATGTAGGATTTTAAGTAACTGATCACTATTGTTTATTTTGCGCTGATTGCACCATGTTGCCAAACATCAAATTGCTTTTCACTTGTGCATATCCCTACGGCATTTTAAATAATTCTGCAGGAAATGTTTTTGTCTCGGCTGCGGTAAGTAACATCATCATTGAATAATCTTTTTTCCCACTTATTATTTTTACAAAGTTTCCGCCGCAACCTGCGCGATCTAAAGCCTGCATCATTGCTGTTGTTATGTTTTGCGATAAGATCATTTTTCTTAAGTTTGAATATCCCGGAACCGCAGCGCTCGTCCATATATCCATTGATGAGGAAGATTTAAACATACCTTTTGAGGAAGTGACTAATTTTGAATGAATGCAATTATATCCCTGAACTGTTTCGTTCCCTATTTTTGTTACGGTGTATGTTTCGTAAGCACCATTGATTAATGATGTGTCAATCACATTCAATGAATAAGTTTTGCTGTTATCATCAATTATAACACTGTATTTCGGCATACCGGCGCGTGATATGCCAATCCGAGGGTTGCGTCTTTTATACCCATCATTGCTGCCATATTTATTTCCGATCTTCCTTCACCATTAACAGTAAAATATGTTTTTGATTTGCTTGATACAGCACCCCTTTCCTTTGTGGTTACAACTATTGTAGTTTCATAGCGATACCCGCTTCCACCTTTTGCAGTTTTAAAATTTTTAATTGCATTGGCAGAATCAGCTGCAGATACGCCGCCTCCGCCGGTAAGATTACCTAAAGCTTTCATGGTAAGATCTGCAGATGAAGTATCGTTAGGATTATCTCTCGCCGCTTTTGCAAAAGCACCCAACACTTTATTTCTCGAAGCTGTATCCGATGGATTTGATTTATTTTGTTTCAGAAGACAATCCCCTGCTTTGCTCTGGGCTCCTCTTGTTACGGTACTAAGTAATTTTTCAAATAACTGCGCGTTTGCATTATTAATATTCCCGAAGAGAATGACAAATATTAACATTCCTGAACTGATTTTTATTTTTTTCATCTGATTCTCTTTTTGCGATTTCAATTTGGACCCATGGGTATATTTTATAGTACGATTCTTAGATAAATTTCCTAAGACAATACTTGTTCAGTGCTACATCAATATGTAGTTTGTAAAAACTGACCAGAATAAAATTTGGAGAGAAAATTATTTTCTTTGTTTACTCATAAGCTCAAACCGTGAATGAATTTGGAGAATTTCGTAAATATTTTTTACGTGATAGCGTACGGTATCTATAGAAACAAATAATTTTTCGGCAATCAATTTATAGCTCATTCCATTTTGAATACATTCTAAAATTTCTTTTTGTCTTGTGTTTAATTGTGCTTCAGTTTTATCTGGCAATGGCTTTAACCCCGAGCGGAATAATTGTAAAGTTTTTGCAGCAACGCTAGGCGTCATTGGCGCTCCACCTGTGTACACTTCACTAATTGCTTCAAGAATTTTTGAAGGCGGCGTTTTCTTTAAAATGTATCCCTCTGCTCCGGACTTTATCGCTTTAAATATTTTATCATCATCTTCAAACACCGTTTGCATGATAATATGAATTGAGGGAAAATTTTCTTTTATGATATTTACTGCTTCTATGCCGTTTATACCAGGCATGTCAATATCCATCAGCACTACTTCCGGTTTGCTGTGATTTATTTTGAAAATCAAATCAGCAGCATTGTCGAATGCTCCGATACACGTAAAGCCGGGACTGCCATTGATCAACTGATAGTAACTGTCTCTCAATAAATAATTATCTTCAAAAATTGCTACTCGTATATTTTTCTCCATCTGTACAAATCTTCATTCAATTTAATAATATCAAGGCTACATTGACGGGTAGTTTCAATTTATTTAACAGGTATTCGCAATTCAACTCTTGTGCTTTTGGTTTGCAAACTCGTGACATTTAACCGTGCGCCAATTTCTTTCGCCCGTGTTTCCATATTTTTCAAACCATTGCCCGCCAAGCTTTTTTTATCAGTATCGAAACCTATGCCATCGTCGGCAATAATCATCAAAAGAATATTTAAACCTGCAGTGATAGTAACATTCACTGTTTTTGCGTTGGAATATTTGTAAGCATTAGTGATCGCTTCTTTAAAAATAAGATAAACATTTTTTCTTTTTTCCATCGGCAGTTTAATGCTTTTTACTTTGTCATGCACTTCAAACTGAAGCAGGATATTTTTGCCGGATAATAATTCTCCCGCAAAATATTGCATGCGCTGAAGTATATTTTCAAACTGATCATTTTTAGGATTTATCGCCCATACAATATCATTCATTGTGTCGATCATATTACGTGATGATGCTCCCATTTTGTTAAGTAAGTCTTTTGCGTTCTCTGTATTGGTTTGTAATTGCTTTCCGGCAATTTCACTATAAACCGAAATGCTATTGAGTGTTGAACCGATATCATCATGCAAATCAGTAGCGATTTTTTGTCTTATCCTCGAAAGCTCTTTCCGAACTCTTTTGCGATAATCATAAATAGCATAAAGGATGGATGCCAAAACAAATATCCACATTAAATAAGCCCACCACGTTTTTTGCCATGGCGGATTAATAATTATATGGAGATATGTGACGTGTTCTGTTTCGAGCCCGTCTCTGTTTTTTGATTTCACTTTAAAAATATAATTACCCGGCACAAGATTGGCATATGTAACTGAACGTCTTTTGCCGGCAAATATCCAATCGAGATCAACTCCTTCCATCTGGTACAAATATTCATCTGTGTTTCGTCCGATAAAAGAAAGCGATGCATAATTAATTGTGATTTCATTTTGATTGTGAAATAAACTGACGCTATCATATTGCATTAATGAATCAACAGAAAGATTTTGTTGCTCAATATTTAAATCTGTTATTGATACATCAGGCGGAGGCGGAATTGTTTTTATATTATCAGGGTTAAAATAAATAACCCCTGAATGTCCAGCAACTAAAATATTTCCATTACTAGTTTGGAGGGATGCCTGTTCAAAAAAATGATCTCTTATTCCATCATTAATATTATAGCTTGAAATTTTAAGATTATTTGTATTCAGTCTGCCTATTTCGTCATTAGTTAAAAACCAAATATCACTGAGTCTGTGAATGAGTATACGCTGTATGTTATTTGAAGATGTTGATTTAGCTATATCAAAAAAATGTGAAGCCCCGGTAAATGTGTTATAAAAAAATATCCGGTTGTCCGCAGTACTTCCGGCAATTATTGAATCGTTTAAAGATGAAGTTAAAATAGCATGTTGTGCAGGAAGAATATTTCGAGTCAATATTTCATTGCTTCTATCAAATTCGCAGAGTCCGTATTTTCCTGCGGTAATCCAGATATTATTTCTTGGATCAATACACAAACCGTCAATCGGAGTATTATCTTTTAATAAGTTTTTAAAAACTATAATTTTAGCGGAATTAGCATTCCATGTTGCAAGATTACCATTATATAGCACAAACCAAATATTGTTCTTTTTATCTTTTGCAAGATTTGTGATTGTAAACTTATCAAAATCGGGAATTATTTTATTGATGAATTTTCCTGTGATTGTATTTAAAATGGACAGCATTCCATATTGACACCCCACCCATAATTTATTGTGTTTATCTTCTGCAAAAGCCCAGGTTCGATTTAATGGCTCACCAAGTGATTGTGGATTTTGTTTCTCATGCACATAATTTTTTTGAAACACAAAATTACTGTCGTACTTAAAAATACCATTTCCCCAAGTGCTTATCCAGATATCTTTTTTTTTGCTTTCATAAATTGATGTTACATCCGCACTGAATTGTGTGATTGATGAACCTAATGTTTTTCCCAGGTATTTGAATTGTTGCAGATCCGGATTAAAAATATTCAATCCAAGGTCAGTATTTACCCAAATATTTCCTTCACGATCTTTGAACAGACTGTAAATATCTTCATCGTAATGCAACCCATACTCAGAACCATTTTCGTTTTGAACGAAAGAAAATCTGTCATTTTTTTTATCATATTTTAAAAGCCCGACGAAATAATCTCCCGCAAACCAAATTGTGTTATTACCGTCATCCAGAATTTCATAAACCGTAGAATTAGGAGTGCCGATTTTTTCTTTATTTCGCTGATGCAACACTTCATAATGTTCTGCATTGTTTGAAAAAGTATTGTATTTGCACAAATCGCCTAAATAATTTGCGAACCATAAATTTCCGTTTTTGTCAAGTTTGAAAAGTGAAACAGGATTGAAGTGACCAAGCAGTTCGTCTACATTATTTTTAGGTGGATAATACAGTTTTCCGCTAGTGCAATCAAAACGCGCAATGATTCTTTCTCGTCCTGTAAAGAGTATCCAAAAACAATCAAGGTTTCTATTATAAACAGCTGTTTGAATTCCATCAAACATAGAGTTGCTGGCAATAATTCGATTTATCAAAACAGCTTTTTTCTGCTCATAGCTATAAAGAAAAATATTTTTACTGGTAACTATCCAAATTCGATCAAGCTTATCTTTCTCCAAACATGCAACGTTGCTTTTGTTGCTATCAGGATTATCAAGCAAGTAAAGCCGGAAAAACTTTCTCTCTTTTCTTTTATAAATATTAATTCCCTGCTCATTATTGATCCAGATATTTTCTTCCTTATCTTCTTCAGGGAATGTCATCCAGTTATCGCTAATATTTTTTGCAGAATTGCTGTCGTATTTATAAGTAACAAAATTCTTTCCGTCAAAACGTTGAATGCCGTTTACGCTGCCAAACCAATAAAATCCTTTTCCATCCTGGTATGTGCTCACTTTTGAATTAGATAACAAACCATCATCCATGGTGAGGTGCTGAAAAACATAATGTTCCTGTGAAAAAAGATAGCATGGCAATAAAACCGTCAACAATAATTTTATACGGTGGACCGGCATGTAGGATTATTTAATGCTAATAAAATTACAAATTGCAAGGAGTTATTTCAAAGAAGATTGAGATTGACAAAAAGAGCCATTGACATTTAAATTTCTGTACCATTTGTAGCCTTTCTTGGATAAAACGATTTCATCTACCGGTTTCAGGGAACTCCTATTCTTAACCTCGCCAGGAAATGATAAAATCTAGAATTGAAAATTTTCTATCCAAAACATATTACATACCCCTTTTGGCATTCTTTTGCTTCTGTCAGAGCATTTTGATAGTTTTCAGATTTTTTAATTTCACCATCATCACCCATTACAAATTCAGGCTCCCAGAATTTTTCTATCACAAAGAAAATTCCGTTCACATTGTCGAGGTTGGATACCGGCTGGTATAAAAAAACAAAATTTTGCATAAGCATATTTTTAGTTGTTGTGACCATTGGTCTTTATAAGGCGCAAAACCGTGCGCGGAAGTATTCAAAAAGAACCGATATGATCAAGTATAATCCAACAAGATCAAGTATCAAAATCCACCAATACCAATTACATAACTAAATCTTGAGGGATTTTGAAAGTAGTCGAAAGTACGCCCCACACCACCTGAATCCCTCAAAACCCACGCTGGTCGTGGGTTTTCTTATTCCGTGCGCGAAAACGTGCGCGGGAATTCCCTTTCCCAGGGTTTATCCTGCCTCCTTCCTCGGGGTCTTTTTCTGACTACTGTCATTCCAAAATTTCTTCATTATT
>DATGFZ010000632.1:0-3968 GCA_035308805.1 Puia sp.
TATCAATAATTTGAATCAAGTATTCGTTTCGGTGCTTGCGGTGGTTGGCTTTGTAATCAACGGTTAAAATAACCGGGGAGTTTATATTATTGATGATGTAATAATATTTTTTTGAAGTGCCCGAATGTCCTTTATAGGAAAACTCAACCCTCGAACTATCAACAAATATCATGGATGGAACGTGTTTATCAAGACCGCTTTGATCCCATGTGCCGACAAGATCTGCGGGGGTTATCTGCTGACTATGACCGGAAAATGAAGAGAACAAAATAATACCAAAAAGAAAAAGTGAAATTTTCATGATTTGTGGGTTTACAAATGGCGGTGCAATGATCTAAAAAGCATCTACAAAAATCAATCAAATTTATTTAAAAGAAAAAAGACTTGGGGAAATATTTTTGCCTTATGTTGCCTGGGAGAGAGTTAAAAACAAGTGGATAAGGCTGTTGTTTTTAATCGTGATCCAATGCTCAACGATTGCTATGGTTTTTCGCCTTATTGATCAGGTCTGAGAATCCTTTTCATCCTGCGATTTAGTGCAATTCTTCTGAAATAGACCAAACGGTAATTGCCAGTAGTGACATTATATTTATAATCCGAAAACTGACCGGAGGCATTGATAGAGCTCCACAACCACGTAAGGCTAACTCCCCATCTGCTGAGGTTGTATCCGGCACCCAATCGAAAAATAAAATTGGGCGTGAATCCTATTTTATCATCTGTTATACTATTGCCGATTTCGCGCGCAAAATGCACATTGAAGTCAATATTTGCCGAAGCAAGTAAAAAAAAATGCTCCTGTACGACCAACGTATATGCATATCCTACACCAGGACCGAATTCAAACAAATGAAGTTTACGGAGATTGTGCGTTGCAAATTGAGAGTCTACTTTAGATGGAACAAATGAACTGTCGGCATTTGTAGCTACGTAAAAAGCTTCGCCGCCGATCAGGAAAGAGCCGGCAGATTTTTTTTGCCATGCATTTTGCGAAAGCCCGGCGCCATAAGAAAATTTGCGGTCATTCAAAACTCGATAAGCGGCAAGCCCGACAAGTTGCACTCCCAAATCAGGACGCAAATAAAAACTTTGCCCGTCCGGCGCTCCAAGCCCTTCTGGTCGCAAATAATAGCCTTTGTAAAATTCAGCAAGTGCATCAATTGTCCATTTTTGTTTGTAAAGATGCAATTGCAAATCGGTAGCATCAGTTTTCCCTTTTTGTTCTTCCGATTTCAAAAAAGTGAGTTCTTTAGAAAAACTGAATGATAGCGATTTATACGTTATTCCCGCACCAAGACTCAACGTGGTATTGGCATGATAGGTCATTGCGGCCGGAGAGCCATTTGGAGGAGTCAATTTAAAAATATCGTATTTTTTGGAAAAATAAACGCGGGTGATAATTGATCCTTTATAGGATTGATAAAAGGAACTGTCGTGACCCGCCTGCGCGGATGATGCAAAATAGATTGGCAGGATCACGATGGTAAGCAAAAAGTATTTTTTCATGTGTGAAATTTAAGAAATTCCTTCCATTAGCAGTAAAAAATGCTACAAATAACAAGCTTTCAATATCATTGATTTCCGGCTAGGTTTTTTTATCTTTGCAGCCCTTTGGCGAGATAGCTCAGTTGGTAAGAGCGTCGGATTCATAACCCGGAGGTCGAGGGTTCAACTCCCTCTCTCGCTACAACTCTTAAGAGCCATTCAGGGAATACCTGGGTGGCTTTCTCTTATTATTATGCGAACTATGACACCAGTTACACCGCTCTCGATACTATTCATACATCCAGCGGATGGCCGGTTGTTCCCTTTTTTAAAGTAGTACCCGTTTTAGAGCAGGATGCCTGTATACTATCTAAGTATTACTATTTTGATAAGAGCAATGGGTCAGTGATCTCTATAGATTGCAACGGAGTAAAAAAAACTGTAGCATCCTGGCAAGTCTACCAAGATAGCACCTATATAGACGGAGGTTGGCACATTAATACTTTTCCGCTGCTAGTTATTATTTCACCCGCTTCCGGTTGCTATACCCCTTTTACAGATACTTTGCCCCTAATACACAAAGACCAATATTTTTTACTATACTCGATTCTTCGCAGATGAGTGTGACCGTCGACCAGTCACAATTTGGTTGGGGCAATCAGGATTCTGTGACCATTATCAATAATGTGATGAAGCATCGATGATAAAATCTCCATTCCAAAATTCCATCGCCAGGTATTGCTGCAAATCATCAAAGCAAAGTAAATTATTTTAGGACAAGACACACTCCATTTCGTGTGTTAGAACTTCAGAAAAAAGAATCAGAAAAAGAAAAATGGTGGTTTGCTGATGAAGTGTACATTGATAAAAAAGATAAGCTTCTTTTGCAGGGAGCTTTATGCTAACGGTAACGAATAGCCAAATAATATAAGTTTGTGGAAACTGTACAACCTTTATACTTCCGCCAATAAGGGCAACTATATAGATTCATTTCTCAAACGCTCTGTCAATGCCTATTATTTTGCGGAGCAATTACGCTTAGCATTGGAGAACATAACTATATGCTGGCATATGAATTAGTTTTATTGGTACTCTGTGAAAATATTTAAGTGAACCGATTTCGGCGGTATTAATAGTTTTTCCTTACCTTTTAATGTTAAATAAACCTGATTGAAAGTGATAATCTGTCTGTATTTTCTCAATCCAATCAAAGCGCATGGCGGAGAAATTAAAGTGGAGACGAAAGAGGGAGAGTTTACAGAGTTTGTGCTTCATTTGCCAATAAATTCATAAAACCAAAAACTTCAAATTTTAGTTATGGAAGTACATCATCATCCTCAGGTAGAAAAGAAGAACTTCAAAGAATATTTCCTTGAATTTTTAATGATATTTCTTGCGGTAACAATGGGTTTTTTTGCAGAGAATATAAGAGAACACATAGCAGATGATGCCAAGGAAAAAGGATACATGAATTCTATGATAGAAGATTTGCAAAAAGACACTTCAAATATCAATACCGAAGTAAAAGGAAATCGTCTTTTACTTTCAGGTCTTGATACGCTGCTGGATTTACTTTCTACCCCTCAAAATGATACAATATATCAGCGCAAATTATTTATCTGTTCTTTGGTAAATACATATTGGTACATGCCTTTACTTTTTTCAGATCTTACTATATCTCAGTTAAAATACAACGGCAATTTCAGGCTAATACAAAATTATAAAGTTGCCAATGGAATTCTGCAATATGAGCAAGGTGTCGAGACCTGTAAAGACAATTACGATCTTCTCCTTAATTACTATCATATTTATGAAGCGACTAATAAAGAGCTTTTTAACATGAGTCTTGCCCGTCCTGCATTTAAAGCCATTGAAAAAGATTTTATAACTGTTTTTCTTCCCTTAAACAAAATAGAAGCGATGGTACCCCGGGGAAAATACATCGACAAAAACGAACCTGAACTTTTTTCGAAATACCATGACGACATTTTATATTATCAAACTACGCTGAGTAATATTACTAACATTACTGAAAAACAAAAAGAATCTGCAGATTCACTTATTCAATTAATAAGAAAAGAGTATTATTTGGATAAGAATTAGGTCAGCAGCAGGAGATTGAGGATTTATAGCCGGGATAAAATAAGTAAAAGATGTTCGTTAACCACCAAACAACTACAAACCACAAACTTAAAACTATAAACTGTTTATGGAAACACACGCACAAGAACTGCATAATGCCCCCGGTCACGGATGGAAACATTATTTGTTTGAATTCTTTATGTTGTTTCTTGCTGTGTTCTGCGGGTTTTTAGCTGAGAACTGGCGGGAGCACATTGTTGATCTGGAACGTGAACAGCAATACATAAAATCATTTTATGAAGATTTGACTGCGGATGAAAATGATCAGCAAAGAACCATTAATAACTTAGACCACGAAGTAAAAATTGCAGATTCATTATTCGCTTTGCTTAATAACATAA
>DATGFZ010000633.1:0-30546 GCA_035308805.1 Puia sp.
CAGTGAACTGGAGACAAGAGCCAAGGATGAAGGGTTTACAAGCTTCGGTTTCAACAATATTTTCGGCGCTTTTTTTTTCCTGGTTTTTAGAGGAGGAAAATTTGATGTCCTTCACGCGCAGACTTCATACGTATTGACCTATGCCGTGTTTTCAAAAGCTTTTCACGGAGCAAAAACAATGTTTACGCGAAGAATCCTTAAGATACCCGCAGGAGTATTTACAAAATGGAAGTATAAGCAAACAGACAGGATTGTTGCCATCAGCCCGGCAGTTAAAAAAATAATGGAAGATTTTACCGGTAGCAATGTGCCGATGATATCTGATATTGTAGTAGCCAAATCATTGGATGAGCAACGTGCAAAAAGGCTGCTTGGGGAATTGAAAATAGACTCGGGAACATTTATTTTAGGTACAACGGCAGCGCTGACCCGGGAAAAAGCTCCCCTGATGATGATTGAAGCAGTTCGTTTGCTTAGTATGAAAAGAAAAGATTTTGTGTTCCTGCATTTTGGAGCAGGGCAATTACAAGGGGACATGGAAAAACTCATTGATAAATATGATCTTTCCAGGGTATATCATTTGATCGGCTATAAAGAAAATGTTGAAGATTTTTTTTCGATATTGAATGTATTTATGATGAGTTCCGAATTGGAAGGATTGGGAAGCAGTGTTTTAGATGCATTTATGTATAAAGTGCCTGTGGTATCAACGGACGCAGGCGGACTGCATGAATTGTTACAGGGTGGCCGAGGAATCTTGTGCAGGAAAAATAAGCCCGGATCGTTGGCTGCAGGAGTTGAGCAGTTGCTTACCCATCCGGAAATGGCAGGGGAAATGACCGGCAAAGCGTTTGCTTATGTGCGGCAATTTCACAGTCTTGAATACGTCACTGAACAATATGTTGACCTGATAGAAAAATTGTAAAATTAATTGTTATCGCTTATTTGTCTTACATAGAAAAAATCCTGCAGGGAGACACTAAAACCATCGCCAGAACGATCAGTTTGATTGAAAATGAAACGGATGGGTATAAGGAACTTTTGAAATCTTTACCACAGCAGCCAATACCGATCATTGGAATCACCGGTCCCCCGGGTGCAGGAAAAAGTACAATTACGGATTTGCTTATCGGCTCATTAAAAAAAGACGAAAAAAGAATTTCTGTGCTCTGCATCGACCCCTCTTCTCCTTTTAGCAGGGGTGCATTGCTTGGGGACCGTGTGCGCATGAACAAATGGTATATTGATCCGGATGTCTTTATCCGTTCATTTGCTACGCGCGGCTCTCTGGGCGGATTGCATCCTAAAATTACAGACATAACCGCATTGATAAAGGCGACTCCGACGGATTATATTATTATTGAAACCGTGGGGGTAGGTCAAAGTGAAGTAGAGATCGCCATGCTTGCAGACCTTACCGTTGTCGTTCTGGTTCCCGAAGCAGGGGATGATATACAGGTCATGAAAGCAGGGTTGATGGAAATTGCGGATATTTTTGTAGTCAACAAATGTGACAGACCCGGGGCAGATCAGTTTATCATGAATTTAGAAATGATGCGTAAATACAGTGCAACAGAAAAAGACATTCCGTTGATTAAAATGACTGCCACGGAACGAAAAGGAATTGAGGAGCTGGTCTCAGCAATTAAACGTAAACTTATACAAAAGGGTAAAAAAAGATAGGCCAGGTCTTTCGGTTCTATTTCGAAACATAATTTTCTATGGGCATCCTGTTGGCGATTGATCGCGCGAGTGTCATCTCATCGGCATATTCGAGCTCCCCGCCAAATGCGATACCTCTTGCGATGGTTGTTATTTTAACGGGAGAGGACTGCAGTTTTTTCTGGATATAATATATTGTGGTGTCGCCCTGGATATTTGGGCTAAGTGCAAAAATGATCTCCAGAATATTTTCCTTATTTACCCTGCCGATCAGCGATTGTATGTTTAACTGATCCGGTCCGATGCCATCAAGGGGTGAAATGATTCCCCCAAGTACATGGTAAGTGCCGTTGAATTGTTGTGTACTTTCTATGCTGATCACATCACGGATATTTTCTACAACACAGATCATTTCCTGCTTGCGCATGGAATTTGCGCAAATAGAACAAATATCTGCATCAGCAATGTTATGGCAACGTTGACAAAATTTAATTTCGTTGCGCATTTTAATAATTGCTTCTCCCAGTTCACGGACGGTCACTTCATTTTGCTTTAGCAAATGCAATACCAGGCGCAATGCTGTCTTCTTTCCAACTCCGGGGAGTTTGGCGAACTCATTCACTGCATTTTCAACAAGTATGGAAGAGAATTGCATGGCGCAAAGTTAATGGAAAGATGCGATTTACCGGCAAAAGGGGAACCCGCTACAACGAGATGTCAAACTCATTGTCCCAACTTGATTTCAGATTAAGCTCATTATTTTTGTTATTAAAATTAACCCGTTCAACCTTTTCGGGTTGTCTGTGCTTGCCAAAAAATTCACCGGGATCCCAGACTCCATTTTTATTATCATCATATAAAATAATGATTTTGTATTGACCTGGTAGAAAGAGCGCCCGCTTAAACTGCCTTGAGGTGAGTGGATATGAATATTTTATTTCTTCTCCTCTCATGAATTGAAGCACCGGGTTTTTTTTGAGATCGAGATTATAAAAGGTCAGGCTCAACGAACCATAATCACTTTCCTTTTTTGTTGTAAATGGAATGGTATCTGTTTTAAGCAGCATTCTTCCGGCGCTGTCCTGCGCAAAATCTTTTTCAGCAATAAGATTGTATTTGGTTTCCAGGTCCCATTTGTACACAAGCTCAATGGTTTTGTGGGTGCTGTCTTTATCCGTGATAAAATGGTAATTTTTCAGGTCTCTGAATTGCTCGTCGGTGAATCTTATTTTAGATGAATCAAATGTTTTTAAAGCACTGGCAAAACTTAATTCAAGATTACCCAGAACATCCAGTTTGCCATCGCTGAGATTTGTTTTAAAGATCAATCGCTTGTCTTTATCTTTTTCCTTTTGTTCCTTAGCAGTAGGCTTTGCGACAGACGCGCTATTGGTTTTTTTTATGTTTGGCTCCTCTTCATATGCATACAAGGTGACTGCCGGAGTTTCCCGTTTAATTTCTACGGGGTTATCGGCAAAAGCAAACAGCTGGCTTTTCGAAAAATATTTTCTTGAATTGCTTTCATCTTTAAGTGCATATACTGCATAAGTGCCGGGGGCAACATAATTAAATGTAAAATAGCCGGCAGTATCAACCCTTGTAACATAAGGCGGACGATCTTTTATTACGGCTGAGTCATCCAGATTCCTGTGCAGCATCACGATCAGCGTGCTGTCAGCTTTTCCGGTTTTTGCAATAATAACCTTTCCTGAAAACTGAAGCGAATCCAGGTACGGTCCGCTTGAAAAAACATAGGTAAAATTTTTGAGGATATTATTTTCATTGACATCCCGGATCGCATTGCCGAAACTTAACTGATAGGTAGTATTGGGCAATAAAGTGTCTTTCAGTTTTACGGTAACCGTCTTCAGGTTATTCGATACTATCGGGCTAACTTTTGGAGTCGGTGAAATGATCAGGTTCTCCTGTATTTTGTCAACATTTACATATTCGTCAAAAGTAAAGACGATGCGATTGGTTTTGAAATTTAATGAAAGATCTTTTGGGATTGCCGAAATCAGCACTGGAGGCAGCGTGTCTTTCGGACCACCTGTTGGCGGCATGATCATGGCACAACCGGAATTTGTTGTTGTATAAATGCTTGTAATCGAAATAATAAGTAAAAAGTAAAAAATTGCTTTAACAGCTTTCATTCAATCTTATTGAGGTGCAAACTTAAGCGGTTTAAAAACAACAGGTACAGGTATATTGCAAAAAATAGTTTAAATCTCTTCAGGCTCTTCTTCATTCAACTCGTGTAAGGCAACAACCATATTGTTTGTTTTAACAAAATTACACCAGTGACAGTCAGTTTTTCCGCAACCCGTGTAAAATTCACGGTTCTGAATTTTTTGCCAGCTGTTGACCATTTGTTGCGTTACGGTTTCAATATCAGGCGGAGAGATGATCAATTTTTGTTTTCGGTAATTTTTCTTTTTGTCGGGCTCAATAAAATCAAATTCGGTGCTGATAACCCTCCAGTCTTTTTTATAATTATCTATTAAGATTTTATAGAACACGGCTTGCCTCCAGTAATCACCGCCATTCGGCTCCTTGTCATCTGGTGGTTTTAATTTCGGAAGAGCCTTTTCAAAATCTCCGGTCTTATAATCAACAACGTTCACGTCTTTACCGGTGAATTCCAATTTATCGAGCTTTCCCTTTATTGGAACGCCTCTTATAACGACGTTACGTATATTTATTTCCGCAACGGCAATTTTATTCCACTCATAGATGTATTTGTCGTAATAACTGGCAAGCACTTCAAAACCGTATTCAATTCTCCGGTCAAATGCTTCACGCGTAAAACTTTCCCGGTGGCGATGCATATACCAGTTAAAATCCTGCAGGACGTCTTCCTTTGGAGGGAACTGCTGTAATGGATTTAGTTTCATTTTCTCAAACATTTTTTGCAAAGCAAAATGAATGGATGAACCAAACTCCGAAGCTTCATTTTTTGGCGAAGGAATCCGGAGAAGGTTTTTAAAATAGAACTCCAGCGGACATTTGAGATAATTATTCAGCGCCGTAACGCTCAGCACAAATTTTTCCAGGATGTGCGAAATGAAATCTTCTTCTATCTTTTCAATTTCAGGAGCCATTTCATTGAATTGGAGTGATTCAAATTCCATTAACGATTCAGTATGGATAGCCCGTTTTTCAAACGGCAAATCCTGTTTATCTAAAATTTCGGCTATAAACATGGAAGGCTCCAACTCTTTATTCGCATTATTAAACCGCGCATAAGAAATGAATAAATATTTTTCTGCACGGGTAAGGGCAACATAAAATAACCGGCGCAATTCTTCCTGTCCACCTGTTTTTGACTGCGATGTGAAAATAGTATCCGGCATTTTATAAGCGGAAACAGGCGGTCTTTTTTTCTCCCAGAAAGACGCATTGCAGCCTGCAAAAAAAACATATTCAAATTCCAACCCTTTAGATCCATGTACGGTCAACAGGTTCACGCCTTTGTCACTGCCGGAGACTTGTGTCAATGGAATCGGGATATCATTTTTTTCCATCAGGTCAACCACGCCTATCAGTTCTTTTAAACGCAGAAACGGGTTCCGCCTGGTTTCCTCTTTCACAAAATCGAACAACGCAGTCAGTATTTGCAGCAGCCAGATCTTTTCCGGGCTTTGCATGATATAATTCAACACGCCGCCGGTACGTACAATATTTTCCAGTAAAGATTGAATGGTTACATTCGGAACATCGGCAATCAGTTGCTCAAATACCTTGTTGACATTTTTTAATGATTGGGGGATGCTGATATCAAAAAGATCTTTTAGCGGCGCATTTGCTTTTTCGCTCAATAACCTCCTGATTGATGTTTTATTTTGGGAGAATTGTTTTTCAGCGACCTCAATGGAGAGTTTTGCGATTTCTATCGGGGGAATTTTATAAAAATCAAAATGTAAAATTTCAAAAAGCATTTCATCACCGCCATAAGGAATGTCATGTTCAGCGGCAAGATATCTCAGCATCAACAGGATCTTTTGTGTCAATGGCTGCTCCAATAAATTCACGCTCCGTTTACTGAAAATGGGAATTTTTTTTAAAGACAGAAATGTGGCAAGCTCTTCGCCATATCTATTTTCTTTATAAATGACCGCGATTCTACCCGGCTGAACTCCCTGGCTGATCAGGGATTCGATCTGGATGGCCGTATCAACCATTTCCTGTCGCTGACTTTCGTATTCGCGAATAACGGGCGCATGGGTTAAATGACTAACGAGTTTATTGGATGAAATGAGATCTTTGGTAAGATTCAAAGCCGGATTTGTATTAATGAGCCGCGAGTCATTTTTTTCGATGAGCGACCTTGAAACATCAAGAATGGGTTGTGTTGAACGATAATTATTTTCCAGCACGATCGTCAGCAGGTCTGAATAATTTTTCATGAATGCTTCCATGTTCTCCACATTCGCGCCCTGGAAACGGAAAATACTCTGGTCATCATCACCTACAACAAAAACATTTGGTTTATCCCAATAATTGATCAATAACTCAACCAATTTATTTTGCGTCCCGCTTGTGTCCTGGTATTCATCAACCAAAATATATTGATAGCGTTCCTGGTAATTAGCGAGTAGTTGTTTGTTTTCTTCAAAAGCTTTCAGTACCCAGTTGATCATATCGTCAAAATCATAGCGGTCTTTTTTTCGCATGAGCAGCTGAAAATGATCAAACTCATTGACGGCGGCTCGGAGCTTTTCCATTCTTTCCGTTTCTTCGTCGATTTTGTCGGTTCTCAGGTCACCTTTTTTGAATTCCTTGGTTGCGCGTTTAGTGATGTACTCCTCGCGCGAGGGAAGGCTCTCAATGTACTCGTTTATTTTTCTGTTGATGAATTCGTTGGTTAACCCCTCACGTTTCATCAGTGAAAAAAGATGTTTCAAATTTCCCATTTCATAATAGACATCACCCCGGTAGCGCTTTAGCAAATGATTTTTCGGAAATGTATCTATTAACTTTTTGAACAATTCAATTCTTTCCAATTCAGAAATCGGGTCTAAAATATTTTTTTCAAACAGCGACAAATTTTCCTGGATGATGTCGTTACAAAATGCATGAAAAGTAAAGATGTTGACTTTGTAGGCATCCGGTCCGATAAAGCTTAAAAGCCTTTTTCGCATCGCCACGGCACCGGCGTCCGTGTAAGTGAGACATAAAATATTTTCAGGGAGCACATCAATTTCTAAAAGAATCTTCCCAATTCTTGCAGCAAGAATCTGCGTTTTTCCGGTTCCCGGTCCGGCAATAACCATGACAGGACCCTCGATTGTATCCACGGCAAGCTTTTGCCGGTCATTCAATTTTTCATATTCATCCCGGAATTTTTGATTTGCTTTTTCCCTGTTTATTGACATAATTCAAAGATAAGTCATTGTTTCTGCGATGGTTTTCACAAAAATATAAAATCTGGAAATTTTCTGTTTACGGGAATAATTTCTCAGTTTATGCGTTATAGATTACCCATATTTAATCCAACCATGAAAAATCAGACCTTCAAAGTTTATATAATAGAAGACGACACCTGGTACGGCTCTATGTTGCAGCATTACCTTTCGCTCAATCCTGAATACGAGGTGAAGCGGTTCGAAACTCCCGGAGATTTTTTCGCAGAGTTGCACAACAAACCAGATGTGGTAACCCTCGATTATTCTCTTCCCGATTGCGACGGCGCGGAAGTGTTGAGAAAAATCAAAGAAACCAATCCAGAAGTTCGTGTGATTATTATTTCAGGACAGGAAGATGTGGCTACAGCAATCAATCTTTTAAAAAATGGTGCCTTCGATTATATCGTTAAGGACGATGATACCAAAGACCGTTTATGGAACAGCATCTTACATTTACGCGAGATCAGTGATCTGAAACAGGAAGTCGAAACACTGAAAATACAAGTAGGGCGCAAATACGATTTTTCTGAAATGATCATTGGCAAAAGCGAAGCGATAAAAAAGGTTTTTGCGCTAATCGAGAAAGCCGTCAACACAAATATTACCGTTTCCATCACCGGTGAGACCGGTTCCGGAAAAGAGATGGTTGCCAAAGCCATCCATTATAATTCACCCCGGCAAAAACTACCTTTTGTAACGGTAAACGTCGCTGCAATTCCAAAAGATTTAATTGAGAGTGAATTATTCGGACATGAAAAAGGCGCCTTTACCGGTGCCATTACAAGACGAATCGGAAAATTCGAAGAAGCAGATAAGGGCACCTTGTTTCTTGATGAAATTGGTGAACTCGATATTAACCTTCAGTCAAAATTATTGCGCGTATTGCAGGAAAAAGAAATTACACGTGTCGGTGGAAACGGCACCGTAAAAATCGACGTCCGGATTATTGTGGCTACCCACAAAAATTTAATGGAAGAGGTGAAGAATAAGAATTTCAGGGAAGATCTGTACTATCGATTGATCGGCATGCCGGTTAATATTCCGCCATTGCGCGAACGTGACAATGACATTTGTATTTTAGCGAAGACCTTCACCGATAATTTTTGTAAGGAAAATAAGCTTCCAAAAAAAACCATATCGCCCGAAACGCAGCAAAAACTGTTGCAGTATTCCTTTCCTGGAAATGTTCGTGAATTAAAATCTGTTATGGAGCTTGCTGTGGTCATGGCTGATGATGAAATCATTCTTCCCGAACACATTACTTTCAACACGACGTCCAGCATTGCTGATCTGTTAGGCAAAGAAATTACTTTAAAAGAATTTGAAACGCAGGTGATCCAGCATTATCTGGATAAATACGATAAAGATGTTTTGCTTGTGGCAAAAAAATTAGACATCGGGAAATCTACCATTTACCGGATGGTCCAAATGGGAGAGTTGAATATTAAATAATCTGTATTAGAATACACTATGGAAACTACATTACTCAATAATCAGGGTTCGAAAAATAATTCAATTGCCGGAGAAAAACTTTATAGTCTGGCAATGGTTGAAGCGGTTTCGGGGGGCAACAAAGAATTTATTAAGAAAATGATCTTGTTGTTTATCGATACGATCCCCAAAGACGTGATACTGCTAAAGAATTCATGCGCATCAAAAGATTGGGCGCAGGTTGCAAAAACGGCGCATAAGTTAAAATCAACGATTGATTCGATGGCGATAAGGTCAATTCAGCAGGATATACGCACGATTGAGACAAATGCTAAACTGCAGACCTCTGTTGAAATACTTCCTGATCTGGCTGAAAAGATCAATCACACAATTAATACTTGTATTGTTCAACTGAGCGGAGAAATTGCTTAAATAATGCAACAACTTATTTAACCGGGCATCCTGGAGATATATTTTTCAATCTGCTTGAGCTGGTCCACAATTTGAGGCGTGGTAGGTTTTAATGCTTTTGCTTTCCTAAAAAATTCTTTCGCCGCCCTGAATTCCCTTTTCGTCATCATTATGGAACATAGCTGCAAATAGGCAGTAGCCTGGTTTTCTTTATCGGGCAATCCTTTTCTTATTGCCTGGCGAATATAACTCTCGCTTTGCCGAAGATCATTTTTTTGCATTTGCAACATTCCCATTTGCAACAGACTGGCGCCCTCGGCTTCTTTCATCGGCATGCCAAGATCCAACCCCTTTTTCATATTCTTTTCCGCACCATCAAAATCCTGTTTCATCATCGCCATGTTTCCTTTCAGGGTATAGTAAACGGAACGAATGGGTTTATATAATAATCCAGGGTAGCGCACGGTGTTTAAAATTTTTTCCGCCTCCTCCATATTACCACTCTCCATCGAATCCTGTATCAACCGCAGCGGACCAAAAAAAAAGTATCCGAAAACTAAAACAGCGCAAATAAGATATGCCAGGAATGACGGCCAAAATCCAACAAAATAATTGGTGACAACAGCAATGATAAGAAACGCAGCCGCTATATACAACCTGTACTTTATAACTAAATTGTAAAACTTCATAGCCTGAATTAAGGACGGCAAAGATACAGCAAGTTTGCAGTTTAACGCATGCAGATTTTCCAAACCCAGCTGTCATGTCCCAGAGGCGATAAAAAACTCAAAACTTATCATTATTCACTTCGATCCAATACCCATCAGGGTCCTGCAAATAGATTTGCTTGATACCATCGGCGCGAACCTGCGGATCTTCTGAATTTTGCGCCCAATTACCGAATTTTATATTTTCCGCCTTGAGGTGTTTGATAAATTCTTCCAGCGATGGAACAGTAAATGCAAGATGCACATTTTCATCATGTGCAACATCAGCAGTGGCACCGGAAATAATATGCAATTGGCTGTGTTCTCCCATTTTTAACCACACATGTTTGCCATCATGAAATGGTTCTTGAATTTTTTGCAACTCTATTATTTTTTCATAAAAATTAGCACTTCGTTGCAGATCAACGACATATATGGCAAGATGATTTACATGTGGTGAATTATTATTTTGAGCATTGACAGAACAGGTAAATAATAAAAACAAAACGACAGTTGATAAAAAAGAATGAAACTTTTTCATTTTAATTTTTTTTAGACGGTGAAATTAGATTAATTCCATGTAAAGGAAAATATATTCCATAGAGAAGTAAACATTATTTTTGCGGGTATGGTCCCGTAGTTCAACGGATAGAATAGAAGTTTCCTAAACTTTAGATCCCAGTTCGATTCTGGGCGGGACTACCAAGTGAGAATTCAGGGCATTTTTTCGCAATGTTCTTCTTTTGTTTTCTTTTGCAATGCTTACCAACATTGGGATTGGCGCAAACAGACTACTGATTCTTGGAGTTCGAACTACATCTTTTGGTTTATTATATAAAATACCATCAGGAAATACAAGCTTCTGCAATTTCCTTTTCTCGTCAAATTTAGCAAGATTCCATGCCAGACTAAGGTTGGCAGCAATTTCAAGACTTTTTTCTATGCCTTTTATAAGGTTCGAACTGCTAAATTCATTTGAGATGATTTTTAGTAATTCATCTTTCTCGTTTTGATATTTCGTTTTGAATTTTTCAAACAAACTGGCATCGATTTTACCTTGTACAAATCTTTCTTCAATATTTTCAATTTTTTTAAGGAGCTCTGACAATTGCTTTTTTGCTTGCTGTTGTTCTTTTGAAATACTTTGCAATTTTATTTCTACTAATTCCTGAATATCATTTTTCAAAAAAGAATAATCACCTTTTTCAAACTCAAATTGTTTTAACTGTTCGGAAAATTTATTATTAAGATGTTCTGCATTTACATTTACACAAGTGCCGTTATCACGAGTTTTATAATAATAAATTTCTTTTTGCTTATACCCTGTAAATGGAGAAAGAGAAATTTCATCTTTGGCAAATCCTTTTAATGGCAGTGCATCCGTTTTGAATTGTTTAGGAATTGCACATCTTGGATTTTGTAAAATAACATTATTTGCTTTTAGAAATAATTCTTCGCTAACTAATGCCGGATGATGTCCTTTGATGATTTCATTAGGAATTAAAGAATTCGTTATATAGCCGCAATAAAAAGGATTGGATAAAATCCTTACAAAACTTTTATAATTGATTTTACAGCCTAATTTATGCAAATGAGAAACAATTTCCTGATTGGTCATTTCTCCATCTGCTTTTAACTTAAAAGCAGCCTTTAAGATTTCACCATCCTGATTGATACAATACTTGTGATTTTTTGCTTTCTCCTTACGATTTAAATTTACATATCCGAAAGGAGTTGCGGCAACCCAATAGCCTTGTCTTAAATTTTCAATCATTCCTTTGATTACTTTATCTTTTCTCAGTTCATTATCAAATTGACTGAACAAATAAAGCATGTCGCGGTGTAATCTTCCTGATGGATTGCTTGTGTCTATTTCCTGACTAACTGCAACCACTCTTATCCCGATTTTTTGTAGCTCCTGACTTAAATAGGCAGCATTTGCGCCGCTTCTTGAAAACCTGTCATAAGAATAAACAAGAATTGTATCAATCGTGTTACTCTTGTTCACATAATCAATCATTTTTTTAAACTCTTTTCTTTCATCTTGTTTTGCAGATTCAAAAGTGCCGCCAAAATATTCTGCGATTCTCAAATTCTTTCTTGTTGCGAATTCATTACAATAGCGTTTCTGACTTTCCAAACTGGTGTTATTTTCAGCCTGTTCTTTGCTTGATACACGGGTATAAATAACACAAACACTTGTATTGCGTTCGTTATTTCCTTCTTCTTTTTTACTGAATTGCTTTAGTTGTTGAATTAACTGCTGATTCATAATTACTATTTGAAATATTTGAAAAGTAAATATCAACAATAATCGAAGCATAGGTAAGAATTTGCTCACGCTTCGTTATTACAGGCTCTTTTCTATTTGTTCTTTCTAAATTTTTGGGTAAGTTTTGATTTTTGATTTTTCTTTTTGTGTTTTCTTTTTTCACAACCCTTGAGGTTGCCCAAAGAGTAGTTTTTTACATTCTCTTTAGATTCTGCCAATAGCCTGTTTGTTACAGTGCGTATTTAAATTTTAATTTTTTCTGTTATTTCAGCATTTACTATTTTTCCTTTTTCTGTTACCAATTTGATCTCTTGATATTTATTTCGATTGATAATACTACTTACTTCATTAGTAATTTTATCAATTGATTTATTTCTTTTTATACCAACAAGATATTCTTTATTGTCTTTTAATTTTATTGAAAGTTCTTTAAAATCTCCTTTTCTGATCAATTCAATAATTTGTTTTTCTTTATCTGATAAAATGCTGATTTTTTCTATTATGGTTTCACTGATTTTTTCATTTGTAAAAAACTCTTCTACGATTTTATGCAGATTAATTATTGTAAAGTCATAATTTACAATATCACGTAGTATTGCCTTCATACTAAATTCGGTAGTTACCTCATCCGCAAATAAAAGATTTCCGCACACTCCTTTATCTGTAATTACTAAGCAATAAGGTTTTCTATTAGCAAGAATGGTGAATATTATCCAAAAGAGGTTATTGAAATATTTGAAAATTGTTTTATTTCTTGCAAAATCTTTTCTGATTTCTTTTTCATAATTTTCAGTTGTATATTTTGAAGGAACAGATAATCCTCCGTTTTTAATTTGAAAAATTAAATTTTCAGTAATTTCTTGAATTAAATAACCGCTCGAACTTGCGAATAAAAATTTTTTCACTTGTTTGATATTAGAAAGCGGCATTTTAAAATCGCGAAGGCGAACAATTAATCTTAGCCAAATGTATTCAACAAAAGAAAACCTTCTCCACTCATTTCCATCCCTTCTGTTATCAAGCAATCCTTGATTATCCCAATGAGTTATCCAACGATGTGTAATTCCAATTTCACTAATCGTAAATCTGGGCAACACTAATTCCGAAATAAGGTTAGATGTTTTCCAATAGTCAGTTTGAAAACCCTTTTCGAGGTGTTCTTTGCTAAGATCGTTAAGATTAAATTCTGATATTTTCATAATTCGTACACTAATGTACGAAATTATTTTATTTAAAAATCGATTTTTTCATTTTTTACCCCTACGGGGTAAAAAATGAAGTAATGAGTTAAAGGTGTTTGATTTTTTAGAGTAACAGGGTCAAGTAAAAAGTTCGAACAAAAGTTTATAATGTTTATTTCTATAATGAAATTTTTACTCAAAAATATCATTAGCCATTAGCTCTGCTTGTTTTAATACTGTATCAACAGCTTTCTGTTGTTTATCTGGGGGATATCCATATTTGGTAAGCGTTCTTCTTACAAGTACCATTAATTTTGCTCTTGCGCTTTCTCTTATAGTCCAGTCAATAGTTGCGTTGGCTCTTACCTTATCGGCAATTTCTCTCGCAATTTCTTTAAGTGTTGCGTCACCCAAAACATTTACTGCACTATCGTTTATTTCAAGTGCGTTATAAAAAGCAACCTCGTCGTTAGTAAGTCCTAATCTTTCTCCTTCCTTGTCAGAATCTTTAATTTGTTTTGCAATCTTTATAAGCTCCTGAATTATTTCAACTGTTGTCAGCAGATTGTTTTGATACTTTTTGATTGCAGATTCTAACATTCCCAAGAGAGTCTTACTTTTTACAAGATTTGTTTTTGCTCTTACTTTTAATTCATTGCTCAAAATCTTTTTCAATAATTCAATTGCCAAGTTCTTGTGTTTCATTCCTTGAACTTCAGAAAGGAATTCGTCGGATAAAATTTCAAGACCTGAAATTTCTGGCTTATCAATCCCCGCTGCATCAAAAATGTCAATAACTTTATCGCTGTTTAATGCGTTATCAACTATTTGCTTAATAGCAGTTTCAATCTCTAAATCAGTTTTCCCCGTTCCGGTTCCTTCAAACTTTATTAATCGCGCTTTTACTGCTTGAAAAAATGCAACTTTTTGTAAATAAGTTTGCACTTCATTTCTCGAAATGCAAATTGAAAGAGCCTGACTTAACAAACTTACTTCGCGAATAAATCTTTCTTTGCCTTCTTGTAATCCTAAAATATGTTCCTCTGCTTGTAGAATAATAGAAAGTTTTTCCCTTGCATCAACCGAAAAGAACCGCATGTAATTAAACTTTAAACTGTTTTCATAGTAGGATTCAGGTTCTTCTACCAAAATATCTTTTCGTGTATTGCTGTCCTCATTAAACATTTGTTTTACTACTTCCATTTTTTCATTGAACACTTCAATTGCTTTTGAAATATTCTCGGCAGGGTTACCTTTACCACCTGCGTCGCCGTAAAATGAAAGTGCTTTCTTTAAATCTGATGCAATTCCTAAGTAATCAACTACCAACCCCCCCGATTTGTCTTTAAAAACACGGTTTACTCTTGCAATTGCCTGCATCAGATTGTGTCCTCTCATCGGTTTATCAATGTACATTGTTGTTAAGCATGGAGCATCGAAACCAGTGAGCCACATATCACAGACAATTACCAACTTCATCGCGTCATTTGCATCTTTCATTCTTTCGGCTAATCCTCTGCGTTGCGTTTTGTTGGTTTTTAATTTTGCTAATAACGGCCCTTCATCGCTTGTGGAAGTCATTACCACTTTAATAACTCCCTTATTCAAATCATCATTGTGCCACTCTGGTCGCAATTCAATTATCGCATGGTAAATATCTGCCGCAATTCTCCTGCTCATAGCTACAATCATTCCTTTGCCTTCAAAAATTACTTGGCGCTTTTCAAAGTGTGTTACAATATCATTAGCTAAGTTTTTTATTCTTTCTTTGTGGCCAACTATTGCTTCTAACTTTGTCCACTTCGCTTTTGCTTTTTGTTTCTGTGTAACTTCTTCATCTTCTTCCAAAGATTCGTCAAATTCTTCAATCAATATTTTACCTTCTTCGTCAAGATTTACTTTTGCCAATCTACTTTCATAAAAAATTCGCACTGTTGAACCGTCTGCAACTGCTTGTGAAATATCATACACATCAACGTACTGTCCGAATACTTGTGGTGTGTTTATATCAGTTCCTTCGATTGGCGTGCCAGTAAAACCTATATAAGTTGCGTTAGGTAAAGCATC
Source organism: Puia sp. (assembly GCA_035308805.1). Taxonomy (GTDB): domain Bacteria; phylum Bacteroidota; class Bacteroidia; order Chitinophagales; family Chitinophagaceae; genus Puia. Next base: position 15,137 of record DATGFZ010000633.1, read on the forward strand.
TCTCATATACTTTGCAAAACCAAAAGCAATGCGTTTCCCAATCACTTCTTTTGTGTCTTTATCTCTTTCATCAATCAATTTTGCTTCGAAACCGTATTGTGTTCTGTGTGCTTCATCCGCAATCACAACAATATTTTTTCGATCTGAAAGTTGGTCGTAAACAGATTTCCTTTCATCAGGTAAAAATTTTTGGATTGTGGTAAACACAATTCCACCGCTTGCAACTTTTAGCAACTCTTTCAAATGTTCTCTGGTTTCTGCTTTTATCGGTTCTTGTCGTAACAACTGAACTGATGCCGCGAATGTGTCAAACAATTGCTCATCCAAATCATTTCTGTCAGTGATTACTACAATGGTTGGGTTTTGCATTTCGGGTGCTATGATTAATTTCCCCGAATAGAAAACCATGCTCAAACTTTTTCCACTTCCCTGTGTGTGCCAAACTACACCACCTCGTTTGTCTCCATTTACACTTGATGCTATAATTGAAGATTGTACGGCTTTGTTTACTGCGTAGTATTGATGATATGCTGCCAGTTTTTTTTCTGTAAAAATTTGTGTCAGGCCTGTTTTTGCATCTTCCTTTTTTGTTTTCTCAAATACGATAAAATTGCGAACCAAATCCAAGAGAATAGAAGGTTGTAACATTCCTTTCAGCAAAGTTTCCAACTGTGGTTTGAACCGCGATGCTTCTTTTAATCCATCAGAAGTTTTCCAAGTCATATAACGACTGAAATCTGCTGATACACTTCCTGCTTTGCATTCCAATCCATCACTTATGATGCAAACAGCATTGTAGGTAAATAAAGAAGGAATAATTGCTTTATAAGTTTGAATTTGTTCGTATGCCTTTCGAATGCTTGCATTTTCATCACTTGCATTTTTTAATTCAATAACAACAAGTGGAATTCCGTTTACAAAAAGCAAAACATCCGGTCGCTTATTTTGATTGTTTTCAATAATGGTGTATTGGTTAACAACTAAGAATTCATTGTTTGCTGAATTTTCAAAATCAATTAAAGCCACTTCATGACTTCTTTCATAACCATTTTGCTGATATGGAATTTTTACTTTCTCCACTAACAGTTTATGAAACTCCTCGTTATTGTGCAATAACACCGGCGAATAAATACGCAACACTTTTTGAACGGTCGCTTCCTGGGCATCTTGTGGAATGCGAGGATTTATTTTTGCAATTGCATTTCGCAAACGGTTGGTTAAAATTATTTGCTGATAATTTTCTCTCTCACAAAACAAACCTTCGGGAGAAATTTCTTTTCCGTTTGCATATTCCCAACCCTGCGACTGTAAAATTTCAATCGCTGATTCTTCAATTATATTTTCAGTAATGTCTTTCATTGACTATGCTTCTTCGGGTTCTTCGTTGTTGTTCATTGCTGCTTTTTTCTGACTGTCATACAAAAGCTGTGTGAGTTCCGATTTTAAAAAATCATCATTGAGAATTTTAATGAACAACTCTTTTGAAGAACGGGATTGCAAAGAAATCCTTGATTGGTCTGCATTGAATTTTATTCTTCTTCTCAATTTCGGATGCGCTTGAATAAAAGTTCGAACATCAGCAAACGGTATCTGCAACACGGGTGAGTGGTGTCTTATGTTCATTATCTTTTTTGCAAACTTTAATTCAGTTGCCAACTCTTCCAACACTTCTATATCTTCCAAAAGATTTGTTGCTGCAATTATAACCAAATTTTCTGCTGCCTTACCACGAATAATCTTATCGAAACCGAAACTGTTTTGAAATGTTTTTACACTTAGTACAATAAGTTCATCACCTACCAACATAAATTCAACTGTTTCATTTAGCTTAATCACATTGTCGGTTAATTTTTCAAATCGTGTTGCAGCTTGAACTGCGAGCAGTCCGTAATACGAACCTCGTTTCATTAAACTAACATGATAATGCTTTTTATACAGCACAACTTTGCTTGCTTCGTTTCCTAAGCAAATTACAAAGCCTGTTATCTTGCTTAAATCATCTTGGTTAAATGTAAAGTTTGGGAAAGAGGGTTGTTCATTTTGATTGAGCGAAAATATTTCTTCCGCTTGCACATCATATAACGGTTGTAATTCTTCAGGCTGTTCGTCTAAGTTGTAGTGATAAACTGAATTACTTGTGTCATCTGCTTCTGTGATTGCAGCATAATGTAATTCAGGATTGTTTATCAACTTGTGTTGCAAGTAGCTAACGAATTGAGTTTTCAAATCGCTTGCTACTTCGGCTGAAATATCCGCAAAGCGGATTCGTGTTTCGCCTTCGTGTTCCAAAACGAAATACAACTTAATCCCAATCGGTGCTGCGTTGTTGAAAAGGAAAGCCGTGTTTTGCGTAAGTTCTTCTATGGTCATTTTTGAATTTTTGCGTAAAAGATATTGTCACTAATATGTTTGCTTAAAAGCCAATCGTTTTGTTTGACCCTGCTTTTTACAATTACAATTATTCCCTCTTGCTTTAGCGTATTGATTTTGTAAATGTGAAATCCTAACACGGCAAGTGTTGGGTTGGTGTAAAACATATTTGTCTTAATGTAAATCCAACCAATAAGAAATAACATAAAAAACAACATGAATAAATTTCTGTCTGCATTGAGATTTACTTCTAAATTAAAACACATCAACGGGATAATGTAGGTTGCTAAAAAAGTTACTGATTCAAAATTCGCGTTTTCAATTTTCGTAACCTTTACTGGAAGATTTGTTGCTGCTTCTGCTATTTGAAAGTTGAAACGGAAATAAAAAACCAATGCAAACAACATGAAAAAAATACTTATAGTTACAACAAGATATTCTTTTGTAAAAAATGCTTTGAAACCAATGAAAGCACAATCACCACAAAAGCAGTAAGGAACTTTGTCGAGAAACAACAAAAGGAAAAGTAAGAAAAGCGATATAATATAAAGTTTAATTTTCTGCCACATCATTATCAATATAAAAATCGTAATAAATATTCTCAAATGTTTTGTCAACCATCTTGGACAAGTTGAACGCAGTGAACGTTAATTTATTTTTCAGTTCAAAGATTGTTTTCAAGTGCTTTGAATATTCATTTTGCAATGGTCTTGGTGGTAACAGAATTATTTCTCCAGAAATAAATTCATCAAGCTGAAAATTTTTTATTCCGCTTGGTTGGTTCTCATATCTTGTTGTTAATCCTTCTTCGTAACACTGATTCCAGAAAAAGAAAAACCAAAATGGATTTACTTTCATTTCATTCACTCGGATTACTCTACAAAAATTAGAACAGATAAGAGGCACTCCAAAATATGAAATCAACTCTTTTGTAATTATTGCACTTCTGCCCGTTGCTTGGTCTTTACTTCCACCCGATAATTCAATTATAATATCGTTTTCCTGTAATTGTATTTCCTCAACCTTTTCTTTATTCAGAAATCTTGTTGGCGTTTTTTTGAGATTGAACAAAGGAATGTTGGGCAAGTCAGTTCCTCTAATTACTTTGACTGCAACATTGTCTTTTTTGGGTTCGTCATTTCCCCAACTTCCGCTAATAGTGGCTGCGATTACTTCTGAAACTTCCAACTTGTCCCACTTTGATTTATCAAATGTCTTGTCAAAGATTTTGAGAAAATTCTTTTTGAAATCACCGTTTGAAATTTTTGTTGCATCAATTTGTTCATTGATTTTTGCTAAATACTCAACACTGTTTAAAAGAAATTTATTTATGTCCTCTCGGTATGGTTGCTGTCTGTGCTTCTTAATTCTTTCTATGTAACGATTAGGAGCAATGACGAAAGCTTTTTCTTCAATGTCTTTGTATGAAACGGATTTACAAAATCCTGCTGTGTCGGAATACTTTCCATTTTTTTGTTGCCAGTTATGATATGTGTTTGCGATAAGTGAAATATCTTTCTCGTTTAATTCTCTCAATGTGCTTTCCATCATTGTTCCTAAATTATAGGCATCAATCATTAGCATTTCGGATCTTTTACCACTTAGTTTTCGTTTTAAAAACCAAAGATGAACTGGTAAAGTTGTGTTGGTGAAAAGTTGAGTTGGCAATGCTACAATGCAATCAATCAAACCTTCGTCAACTATATTTTTTCTTATTAAACTCTCCGCTTGCCCTTTGTTACTTGCTGCTCCGCAGTGCATAACAAAAGCGGCTTTTCCATTTGATGCTAAGTGATAAATGAAATGTTGTATCCAAGCAAAGTTTGCATTGCTTATTGGTGGAATTCCAAATTTCCACCTTCCATCTTTTTGTAAAAGTTCACCACTCCAATTGCTGTCGTTGAAAGGTGGATTGGCAATAATGAAATCTGCCTTTACATCTTTATGGGCATCGTTCAAAAAACTTCCTTCGTTGTTCCACTTCACATTGCTGCTGTCAATTCCTCTTATTGCAAGATTCATTTTTGCAAGCCGCCATGTAGTTTGGTTGCTCTCTTGTCCGTAAATAGAAATGTGGTCGGCAGAATTGAGAGAAAGTTTTTTCCCGTTGTTCTTTTTGTAATGGTCTTGGTGGTGCTTGATAAATGTTTCGCTTTGAACAAACATTCCACCGCTGCCACAACAAGGGTCAAATACTCTTCCTTCGTATGGCTCTAACATTTCAACTAATAATCGGACGACACTACTTGGCGTGTAAAACTGTCCACCTTTTTTTCCTTCTGCCAAAGCAAACTCACCCAAAAAATATTCATACACTTTCCCCAACACATCTTTGCTCTGTGCTTCTTTTGTTCCTATGGCTATGTTGCTAATCTTGTCAATTAGTCCGCCCAGGTTTGCTTTGTCCAATCGTTCTTGTGAGTAAACTTTTGGCAACACACCTTTCAAAGAAGTGTTGTCTTTCTCGATTGCATCCATCGCGTCGTCAATGTCTTGCCCAATAGTTGTGAGTTTAGCTCTGCCCTGAATCCATTTCCATCTTGCAGAAGGTGGGACATAAAAAACTTTTTCGGCCGTGTATTCATTCTTGTCTTCGGGGTCCGCACCTTCTTTTTTCTGTAATGTGAGCTTTTCATACATTTCCTCAAAGGCATCAGAAATGTATTTGAGGAAAATTAAACCTAACACTACATGCTTATACTCTGCTGCATCAATGTTCTTGCGAAGTGAATCAGCAGCTTTCCAAAGTTTCTTTTCTAAAGGTTCTTCGTGTTCCTTCTTAATGGATTTAGCCATAGCATTTAATCAAAGTATATTTATAAAAAATGGATTTGTGATAAAAAGGCCACAATAGTCAGTAAGGAACAAAGGTAAATGGAGGTAATTACTAAAAATAATGAAAGTTGTAAATTGAAGTTGGCTGAAATCTTTTTATTAATGATAAGCAAAAAGAATTTACTCAACATCAATTTACATTGTGGATTAATTATCTGCCACTTTCTAACTTGCTTTTTTAGTGAGAGCACTCGTGTAAACTAAGTAAATTATCAACGAGAACAGTGTCTGCTTCTGTTTTCAAATATTCCCTACCATTTCTTGTTGCAATAATTACCCTTGCGTCATTATTGCCTACTCTTACATGATAAGAATTTTGCCCAGATTTAATTTGACGAATAGCTTCGTCTTCTGTTATTCTTCCCCAGCTACCTCCTATGTGAGTTATTCTTTCATGAGTGCTGTATCTATCCGGTTTGTTAATGCAGGTTACTAATCTGGACATAAGTTTAATGATTTTTGAAACCAAAAGGTAGGAATAATAACAAATGTAATCCAATAGGGGTTAACCTGTATTTTGGTTGCCATTATTCAACACAGATTTTTCAATTGAGAGAATCCATAAAAATTTTTTTTTAATATTTTCTTTTGCGTTGCCTTCAATTTATTAGCGGAATAAACGATTTATTTATATCTGCCAATTGCATCAGATAAAAAGGATTTACATTGCGCTAATTCATTATCAAGAGGTACGTAAGGCTTATAATTCGGTAGGCTCCTAATTTGTATCAGGCTTCGAATTGTTGCATGTAATTGCAAATAATATTGGTCAATCAAATAAGAACGTAAGCTATCTGTAATAATCAAAAATTTGTATTTTTTACAATGAATATCCAAAATTTGCTGTGCGGTAATAATGGAAGAAAAAACACTTGAATATGATTCATATATTAAAGGAACTCTAAATTCAGAATCTAAATATGAATTTGTTTCTCTGGCTTTATCTGATAATTGAGATGTTATTAACCCAATCATTTGAAAACGAATTCCCGATATTCCTACTGCCAAAGCGATTAGGGCTATTATTAAATCAAAATTAATGCTTGCGCTGCACATGGATATTTAATATAAAATTCTTGGTGTATAAAATTAATTACTTATATAGATGTTAAGAAATTATAAATGTGTAAGAGTGTCTTTATTCCAATTCGATAGCCGAGAATTAAGTCGCTTAATAAAAAATTGGAATCATCATCATACAAGTCAAATTCAAATGGATTAAACCTTTACCCAAATTGAGTTTGGCAAGCCTAAAAAGGTTGTAGTATGGTGCTACTCATAGTTCATTTCTTGACGCTTGAAAATTTTCATATTATGGGATGTCAAAAAATCGTAATTTAATGTCAGCCATATGCTATTTCATAGCAACCGAAACACTTATTATGAAAGAATTATTAGACAAGATTTCCTCTTATAATATTTTCAATTTTTTATTTCCGGGAATTGTTTTCGCAATTTTTTCCAAAGCATTGATAGGGTATAATTTCATTCAATCTGACATTCTTATAAATGCTTTTCTTTTTTATTTTATGGGCATGATAATAAGCAGAATTGGCTCATTAATAATCGAACCAATTCTAAAAAAAATATCATTCATAAAATTTGTGGAATACAAAAAATATGTGGAAGCGAGTAAAAAAGATGCTAAAATTGAAATTCTGTTAGAGGCAAATAATACTTACCGCACTATTTTATCAAGCACAATTTTGTTGGGCATTCTAAAAATCTACGCGGTATTAGAAACTAAATGCCAATTCTTAAAAGCAAATTCATACTATATTTTATTGGTTTCAATTTTTTTGATTTTTTTATTTTCTTATAAAAAACAAACAAAGTATGTGGTAAAAAGAGTTGAAGCTTCTTCCTGACTAAATAAATATTTTAACAAATGAGCTTAGTAAAATCACATTCTGTAGGTCACGGGGATATGTTTTATATAAAGCACAATAGCGACAATTTTACAATCATCGATTCATTTCTTGATGACGATAATAAAGAGAGAATACTAAATGAATTAATAAAAGAATCAGAGGGAAAAGGTATCATCAGATTTATATCTACTCACCCAGACGAGGATCATATCTGTGGCTTGAAGTACATTGATGATAAAATGAAATTATTGAATTTTTATTGTGCAAAAAATGATGCAACTAAAGATGAAGAGTCAATTGATTTTAATAGATATTGTGAACTTAGAGATTCCTCAAAGGCTTTCTATTTGGAAGAAGGCTGCAGTAGGAAATGGATGAATCAAGATGGAAATGATGTTAATGGCGTCCATAGAGGTAGCTCAGGAATAAATATTTTGTGGCCAAACACTAATAATAAATTTTATAAAGAGGCTCTTCAAGTTGCCAAAGAAGGTGGAAGCCCAAATAACATCTCAGTAATAATAAAATATAGTCTACAGGGTGGCGTAACAATTCTTTGGATGGGTGATTTAGAAACAGATTTTATGGAAAATATTAAAGATGATTTATCGCTTCCAAAGGTTAATATTCTGTTTGCTCCCCATCATGGGCGCGATAGTGGAAAAGTACCAAAAAAACTATTGGAGGAAATGAATCCTGATGTAATAATTATAGGTGAAGCTCCTGAAGAACATCTAAACAATTACACCGGTTATAATACTATTTGGCAGAATGATGCTGAAGATATCCTTTTTGACTGTGTTGGAAGCAAGGTTCATATTTATGCTTCAAACAATAGTTATAAAGCTTCCTTTTTAGATGACGAAAAAAAGAATGACTACAAATACTATCTTGGCACTTTAAATTTATAAGCTTTTTGCAAAATTATTTATCTTTCATTCTGTGAACACGTTTTTGCAATTGAATTCTCAATTTATAGTGCAATTGCTTGCAATTTACACGCCTTCAATTTATGAATCTAATGTCAAGAAATTGACTAATGCTGAAACCTAATAATTTAAATCATGTAAATCTTGAATTATTTTCAAATCTTTTAACAAAAAACTCGAACTGCGGCTACCCAAGTCTACTTGAATTTATGCAATACATTGCCGTCAGGAAGGCAAAGAATATTTCCCAGGAAGATTTAGCTTATGATTGTGGATTGGAGTATTGTCAAATTAATCGCATTGAATTGGGTGAGGTTAACTCCGGCGTTAGCCATTTATTTTTGATTGCAAAAGTCCCGAAAGTTACTCCCCAGGAATTGCTTGATTTTTAATCTCAGGCTGATTCAAAAAAATATACGAAAAATTTATCTAATTCTTAATTATCCGAAATTTCGATTCATTGCCAGCAGGATTCATAATAAGATTTCCGGTCTTTTGGGTCAACTCTTTAGCCTTGATTAAATAAACACAATTACTTTTTTCTAAATAGATAATAGGCGGATACAACTGCAAAAATTACTTCGAGGGCAATACTACTATAACCCATAGAATTCATTACACCATTCGAGATTGACATTAAGTTAAATGGGATGCTGATTACACTAAAAAAAATATTTGCAATTAACAAACTGTTCCAGGATCCGGGGATGTTCCGGTTTAACCAGTATATGAGCCCAGAAGTCAATAATGCAATCCCCCATCCTTGTGCAACCCCAGCGCCAGCGGCGTCTAAAATAGTTCCATAGTTCGAAGCAAACTTAACGGGTATTATAATTAGGGCAAGTCCATAAGCAATTGCTACAATTGCAATTATAGTAACGTAGGTTGAAGGTTTCATTTTATGAGCAGTTTAGTTGTTAAGTAAATTTATTCAGGCACTCTAAATATAACAATTTTTATCTTAATGTATATTTGGGAAACGTCACTGCTTCAGCAAAAAGCAACAGAATGTCTTTAGTAATTAATATGTTATGCTATTATTGGTTCTGGAGCAATTTTAAAGATGGATTCTACCACATTTTAATCCGCATTATGAAAAATTCGCTTGCCGTTCACTTTAATTTGAGAATCTATTAAATTCAAACTTAGATTCAAAAATTTATTTTCAATTCACCCGAAACAGAAGACTCATATTCCGTCTAAAATCGTTTAACAAAGTTCGATATATGGCAATTCGGTTCCGCAAATTTTAATCTGTTATTGCTTCATCAATTGGTTCAATGCTAAACAACCCTTTTTTCATTTTAAATTTCACCCAGAAGTATGCATAAAGAGCAATTATGCCTATAATAATTCCCGTGTTGAGATAAATTTTTGTTGTCATGTCTGGTGACGGAGAATTGTTCCAGATGGCATAACACATACCTATAACCCCAACTATTTGAAAAAAAGGAAACAGCGGCGTTTTAAAGGGCCGCTTAAAGGCAGGATATTTTTTTCGCAATACCATGACGTTGATATGCGCAATTATATATGCTATCAACCATAATGTTGTAGCCGAAATAATCAGCACAAAGATATAGCCGGGCTCTTTGCCAAGAATAATTAAAGGCACCGCAATCAGAGTGAAAAAAAACAAAATGCCAAACCAGGGTGTATCCCAACGCGGATGTATCTTTTTGAAAATCTGTGGCAGTTGTTTGTGATGCGCCATTCCATAAAGCATCCTTGGGATGCTTGCGATAACGGCATTAGCAGTACTGGAAGTGGTACTGATTGCAAAAACCACTATAACTAAACCTCCGGCTTTTTCAAATAATGCATGCACCAATAACCAGTGTGGAACTTCCGAAGTTGCCAAAACACCGGCAGGTACCTGCCTCATTCCAGCAAATGCTATAAGTCCATAAACAATAATCAACATTGCAGCGGCAATCAACATTGCTTTGGGAAGATTTTTTTCAGGTCGCTTTGCCTCTTCTAATAGCGGGCATACATATTCCAAACCGGCAAATGCCCACAACGCCAGAACCGTCAGTGAAAAAACGGAACCGTTGGTATGGATAAGCTGTTGCCAGAAAAAAGGCGGCGTTATACCTTTTGCGGTATCGCCATTCAATGCTGTAAACCCAATAAGGAAAGCGGCAATTAGCAGAACATAAACAATCATATTCTGAACAGAAGAAAAGATATTGATGCCCAAAAGGTTCAAAATCGTAAGTAATGCCAAAAGGATCAAACCAATGTGAGAAAACAGGCCTGGAAAAATGGTATCAAGCACACGCTCTACAAGTGTCAATTCCACAATGGCGCCAAAAACAGCAGCAGCAAAATAACCGCCAAGGACCAAAATGATTGCCGGAAAATGACCTATTGCAACTGTGGCATAGGTACCCGGTCCGCCGGCTTTTGGCATCATCAGGGATAATTCCAGGTAAGAAAAAGTATAAGAGAACATGAGGATACCCGCAAGAACCAAGGCAATAAAAAAAGATGCACCGCCCGTGCCTGCGCCATTAAGGATGGCTACGAAACTTCCCTGCGAAGCTACCCCACCCATCGCAGCTACGAATAAGGAAGAAAGGCCTAACACTTTTTGTAAAGAAGGTTTTCCTGCGGTTGATGATGGGGTGCTCATTTTTTATTTGGAGACAATCAAGTTACGAATTTATGCATGTCCATAAATCCACTAATATAGGGTTCGAAATCAGGCTGCTCTTGATTACTCAGTATGGGTCAATCAATGCAGACCCATACTGAGTAATAAATTCTGAAAGCGAATCTCTTTACGCAGGGGATCCATCCGCGGGTCGGATTTCATGTGTAAATGAACAAGCCATACCGAATGCGTGTCAACTGCTTTTTCCAATAATTCCAGGGCAGCATTATTTTCATTCAATCCCAAATATGCGCATGCCAATGTGTAAGGAGAAACATACTTACTTAAAGAGGCGTTCTTCAATTCACCCAACAACGTCATGGCGGTTTCTTTTTTGCCGGATTTAGCAACCGCATGAATCAGGGCACCTAAGGCGATGTAATTACGGGAGACTTCCCAGGCTTTTTGAAGATAATTAATTGCTTCATCCGTTTGATTCAGTTGTTCGTAAGATAATCCGATGATAAACAATGCCACTCCAAATTTCGGATCAATTTCAAGGACATTCATGCATTTTGCGATCGCTGAATAATAATTTCTCTGCACAAAATAAATTACGGCGACGTCTGTGTTGATGATAAGCGAAAGCGGTTCATGATGTACTGCCATAATGATTCCATCCAATGCTTCTTCATGCTTGTCGAAAAGTGATGATAACAACGCGTGGCGCTGAAGGGCAGTTGCATATGCAGGGTTTAGCCTGATGGCTTGCTCATAGGATTGTCGAGCATGATCCCAGTTCCAGTCATATAGCAGTTCAACATGCCCGATCGCTTCATAACCCTCTGCCAGTGAATCATCAATAGCAACAGCCTTCTGTGCAATTTCGCGGGCTTTTAATATTGAATCCTGGGGTGCAAGAATGTGGTATGCGCATAAAAGCGAGTAACTGTCAGAGATTGCTGCATAGGCTGCAGCATATTGCGGATCTATGCTGATGGCCTCTTCATAAAATTGAATGCTCTTTGTCAGGCCATCTGCCGTGCGTTTGCTCCAGTAAAAGCGACCTTTTAAGAATAGATTATATGCTTCAACATTTCTGGTTGCTGTTTTGGGAACAGCGGGTTTTTCTATCCGGGTCAATTCAGCCATTAACTGATCAACGATGGCTTTGGATATTTCATCCTGTACATCAAAAATATCTATCAGTTCTTTATCAAATTTTTGGGACCATAAATGAAACCCGTTTGCAACCTCAATCAACTGGGCAGTGATCCTGATTTTATTTCCCGCCTTTCTGACGCTGCCTTCTAAAATATTTGTTACACCGAGCTTTTCACCGATCGACCTGAGATCATCATTTTTTCCTTTGAAAGAAAAAGCGGAGGTGCGTCCAACAACACGGAGCTCAGGAAGCTGTACCAATGAATTAATAATCTCTTCGGATATGCCATCACTGAAATATTCCTGTTCAGGGTCATTGCTCATATTTACAAATGGAAGTACGGCGATTGATTTTTCAGTTATTTTTTTAACGGGAGTTTTTTTCTCCGCAGCAGGAGTTCCCTGTGTTAGTCTGGTATAGAGATCTTGTTTTTTTAGCTGGTAAATTTTCACCGGATGTTTTACATTTTTCAGAACCTCTTCCTTTACAAATTCGGTTTCCATGTCTTTCTGGTTATCTATATTTCTGAACACAGATTCTGAAATATAAATACCACCAACCGGCGCCAGTGCCTGCAAACGTGAAGCAATATTCACACCATCCCCAAAAACATCATTGTCTTCAAAAACCACCTCACCAAGATGGATTCCGATACGTAATTTCAGATCAGCAATGATGGATGATGCCTGTTGGATTTTCATTGCACAGGAAACTGCATCGGTCACCGTTTGGAAACTTGCCAGCACCCCGTCTCCCAATTCTTTTACCCATTTGCCATTATACTCACTGATCAGGGGTTTTTGAAGTTCTCGGTTTTTGCGTAATAAACCGAATGCCTTTTTTTCATCTTCTCCCATCAAAGCCGTATATCCGACAATATCGGTAAACATAATTGCTGCCAGCTGACGTGTTTGAGTCATGGGTATAATAAAGTTATTTAAGAAAATAATGCCACAGCAATCGTCAAAAAACTAAGTTATGAATTTTAGTAAAGGTTGGTGAAATTCCCGAATTGTTTCCAATCTTTCGATAAAAAGTTTTTACTTCGATAACTGGTTTTAATTATTAACATGCGTCCATTACTTTTCATCGTATCATTTCTAGGGTCACTTCAACCATTTGCGCAATCTGCGGCACCCACTTTCATCAAACATACCATCACCAACGATTTTATTTCAGAAGGCGTAACTGTCGGTGATGTAAACAATGATGGCAAGCTGGATATCATTGCCGGGGCTTTTTGGTTTGAAGCGCCAAACTGGACAAGACATGAGATCACCACTCCACAACAATTTTTTCCAAGTACTGGTTACAGCAATTCTTTTTTAGATTTTAATATGGATGTGAACCAGGATGGATGGATCGATGTAATCCGGATCAGCCTTCCCGGTGAAGAAGCTGTCTGGTATGAGAATCCGAAGAACAATACAGCCCATTGGAAAATGCATACCATTCTTACCAATGCAGGAAATGAGTCACCGGCTTTTGTTGATGTGGATGGGGATGGCAGACCGGATATTTTATGCAATGATCCGATTGCAAAAGAAATGATTTGGATGAAATCGCCATCCAAAAAAGGCGACACAAGCTGGCAAAGATTTGTAATTGCAAAGGGCGATACCGGAACCAACCGGTACACGCACGGCCTTGGTTTTGCAGACATGAACGGTGATGGCAGACCGGATGTTATTATTACAAAAGGCTGGTGGGAAATGCCCGCTGATCCCAAACAGCCAAACTGGAAATTTCATGCAGCGGATCTTGGTGAAGATTGTTCACAAATATATTTGCTTGATGTAAAGGGTGATGGAAATAAAGATCTGATTAGCGCGTCGGCGCACAATTACGGGATCTGGTGGCATGAGAAAACAAAAGACGAAAACGGAAAGGAAACCTGGGTACATCATCTCCTCTTTAATCAATTTTCACAATCGCACGGTCTTGCGATGGCAGATATTAACGGGGATGGATATCCTGATCTGATCACCGGCAAACGGTATTTTGCCCATAATGAAAAAGACCCCGGTGCGCTTGACCCGGCAGTTCTGTATTGGTTTGAATTCAAAGCCGGGAAAACCCCTTCCTGGACACCGCACCTGATCGATAATGATTCCGGCGTCGGTTTGCAGGTTGTTGTGAAAGACATGAACCGTGATGGCTTGCCGGATATAGTCATTTGCAATAAGAAAGGATTATTCTTCTTTGAACAAAAAAAATAAATTTCTGATCTTCCGATGCTGGATTTTCAGGGTATAATCGGGGTATCTCAATACGTTTAAGCATTTTTGTAGTTGCAGATTTGCCCATTGCCGTTCTTTTCCTGAAATAAAGGAATGAATCACTCTTGAACTGATGGTCATCCTATTCAATGGCGTTTCACTAAATTTGAAATTCTTTCGGATCAAAAAATGAAAAAGGAAAAGGGTAAAATCGATATCATCAACGAAATTCTGGAAGATTGCATCATTGCCTTTCCGGTATCATCTTTTGTGATCAGCCTTTATCAACGCTATCAAAAGATGGGAAGTCTTAGCAAAAAACAATTGCAGGGATTACACAGTAAAGCGTCGAAGATTACCGGAATTTCGCCAGGCAAACTCGGAACACTTGAGGCCATCATAAAAAAAATGCCCACAAGATATAGATCTGAAAAACCTGCTCCCACACCCATGTTTACAAAAGATGAAGAAACCGGGAAGATGATCAGAGATATCCTTGCCAAATTTCCGGCACATAAAAGAGTACTTTTTCTGAAGTCGAAATACGATAACAACGAACAACTTTCCAACACAGACATCAGTGACCTGAAAAAATTCCGCGAACTCTCTTTAAAGAAAATTTTATTGCCGCCAAAATGAGCTGCATCAATTGATTGCTTTGTGCAGATCCATTTTTAAATGAATGGCAAACTGATCGGTGTTAATGAGAACCTTAAGCTCGTGACTCTGTGGATAGAGAAGGTTTAGCCGCTTTGCGATATTTTGTAAAAAAGTGCTGTCGTTATTGGTCAGCGTGGATGTGTCGACAGGCTTGCTCCACATAATTTTTAATGAAAAAATCCCTTCTCCCACGCGCGCTTCCAGGTTCAGAAATTTATTTTTCAGATCAAGCTTCGCCAATTGCCGAAAACTGTTTTCTATCAACGGTAAAATGATAAATGGCGCAATCCTTTCCCCATCCGTGTTACCTATAATCTTCATGCTCACATTCATATTGGTGCTGCCGAGTTTCTCCAGTTCGACGAATTCTTCCAGCAAACGCAATTCTTTTTCCAAACCCACTTTCGGCTGGTTGTTATCATAGATGACATACAATAACAGACTTTTTATTTTTTTTATGGCAAATGGGACCATGGATGGCTTTTGAACGGCCAGCATTTCTATCTTATCCAATGCATTGACTAAAAAGACCGGCTGGATCTTTCCATTTTCCATCGGCTCAATTTTTTGCTTTTCACTTTTAATGATATCGAGTTCGCGTTGTTTCACATACCACATTTTACCCAGTTTGATTGCCGCAGCCAGGGACGCTTCTAAATTAATTTGGGTGAATACGTAAAAAAAGGTCCATAAAAAACTGCTTGAATGAATGCTGTAAGGCAGGTGATAGGATGAGCGAATTGCAGGAATCACATGATCACT
>DATGFZ010000634.1:0-3672 GCA_035308805.1 Puia sp.
AGGCAAGGTTGTTTGGCAGGAAGGAGATTGTCCCGGATATAAAACCCTGATCGTACGTCGTGTTGATATTGGCGAGAGCATTATTGCACTTTCCAATAACGGAACGGTGAATGGTTTTATCAGGGCAGGCATTGAATCTATTTTGGCAGGCGAAGAACTGGTGATGCCTTATGAACATAAAGAAATAAAAATCGACACTTCATTGATCGATCGTTACGTGGGAAAATATTCTGCATTTCTAACATTGGTATTTATTAAAAAAGATGGGAAACTTTATCGTCATCGCGAGGGAACTGCAGACATTGAATTAAAACCTGAATCTGAAACAAAATTCTTTTACAACGACGGGACGGACAGACAAATAGAATTTGAAGTAGATGGCACTGGTAAAGTAACAAAAGCCTGGTTCATAAACACTGGGCAAAAGGGTGAGTTGAAAAAAATAAGCAGCTAAAAAATAATAGCCTTAATCAGCATCATTCCATTCAGAAGGGATAATGGAAAGCTCTCGTCAGGAGAACCTGATTTGATCGGGTTTATTTTTTCTTCGACCGTTTTATATTTTGCAAATTGTCGATATAAGACAATCCACCATTCAGCTTTATATTGCACAGATGATGAATCCCCCCAGCCTGCATTCAATGGGTAAAATATGATCGACTTATTCTTAAATGCTGGATGTGCCGCAGACAAACGGTCAGGCAAAAAGTCCGCAAGTACCTTATACAGATTGCGCATAACCCAAAGAATCATTATGGGATGGCTACTATCATTCTTAAGTCTCTGTAAATTACTTCCCATATTTACTGATTTCGATGGCTTATAAAAATATATGTACTTATTTTGACCAGCATTGCTAAATGTGATGACTGGCATTGGGATGGGTTGAGCGTTTCCGGCGTATACTTTATTCCGATTTATCTTTATCAGGGTTTTTCCTACATCAACATTTATTTTATGAAGACTTTGTCAATTTTTGTTCTATTGTTTTTTTTATTTTTCACGGTGACCGCGCAAACATCGCCGAACAGGATGGATTTCGAGGAATATGAACCAAAGTCAACACTTGTCGTGCCTCAGCATTTGCTGACCCATGCAAAATTTCCATTCTTTGATGTGCATAATCATCAATGGGATGTTCCCGATCAGGATATTTCACAACTATTTTCAGAAATGGATAAATTACACATGGCAGTGATGAATAACCTGAGCGGAAAAAGTTACAAAGAGTCAAGTGGGCGGAATGGAGAATTTGATGTTCAGGGCAACGATTATCTTGTTAAAAGCCTTAAGCACATTGCCCAGACCAATGCAAAAAGGCTCACCTTATTTACCAATATTTCATTTGTCGGTTTCGGTGAAAAAGGATGGACAGAAAAAGCGGTGAAAGAACTGGAAAAAGATGTGCTTTCGGGAGCAAGGGGTTTGAAGATCTATAAAGACTTAGGTTTGCGTTTTAAAGACGAGAAAAATCAGTTTATCAGGATCGATGATCCGAGGTTAGATGCCATTTGGGACAAATGCGGAGCGTTGCATATTCCTGTGCTGATCCATTCGGCTGATCCAAAAAGTTTCTGGGATCCCGTTGATAAAAATAATGAACGCTGGTTGGAAGTGACTACGCATCCTGACCGGAGCTATTATCAAAAAGGTCTTCCTTCTTGGGAAACGCTGATCACCGAACAGCATGCTGTATTTCAAAAGCACCCACATACCATTTTCATCGCTGCACATTTCGGGTGGCTGGCCAACAATCTTTCCGCACTAGACAGTTTGTTATCAAGGCTTCCAAATGTGTATGTGGAATTCGGAGCCGTTATAGCCGAAATTGGAAGACAACCCGCCTCAGCAAAAAAGTTTTTTGAAAAATATCAGGACCGCATCCTTTTTGGGAAGGACAGCTGGGTACCTTCGGAGTACGCCACCTATTTCCGCGTACTGGAAACAACAGACGAATATTTTCCCTATCATAAAAAATATCACGCTTTCTGGCGAATGTATGGTCTGGGATTAAGCGATTCAATACTAAAAAAAATTTATTATCGAAACGCACTTCGCATCATCCCGGGAATTGATAAAAATTTATTTCCCGAATGAGAATACGACCTGTAATCTCCTTATTCTGATTTCTAATACCCTGCTTTTTCATGTTCTCTTCAGTTATTGATTACTGATGATTTTCTCATTTTTTGCTTTGTTCAAAAAAAACGTGAGCAGAAACTTGATCTGCTCACGTCAATAAACCCGATTAATCATGAATTACCCGTTCATCAATTGTCCGCGATGATCGAACTTTAAATTCCGGAATACAAAATCACCTTTGGTAACCATCACGTGAAACTCTGGCTTTTCGCCAGGCATATAAGTTTCCTTTGAAGATTTTATCTTCCAGTGGCTGTATTTACTTTTTTTAATATTGTTTACTACACTTTTTGGCAAATTTTCTTTCCCAAGGATTTTATCCGATTCCAGCCATTGCCCCTTTTTATCGAATGTTGCTTCAAGTTGATATTTACCCATGTTAAAATCAGCCTCATATTTTCCCATCATGTGTTTCCACGATACATTGGTAGCGTGCGTATATTTTACCTCAAAGGCGTCAGTAACTTTCGCAGGAATTTTTGCGAAAGCCGGCACGGAAGCAAAGGCTGCCGGAAGTATTAAAAAAAATAGCTTTTTCATAATACATGTTTTTTGTTAACGTATTAATTTCCTACTGATCTTGCCGAAAAAATCAGGCCACGCACAGCGTAAAATAAAAAAATAGAGTTAAAATCATGATGATACCCGATAACGCATTTGTTAACTGAGATTTATTAACAAGGAAAGCCGTTTTTTGCGACAATAATAGGCGCATGTCCCACAAATAATATATTCCGTATTTTAGTTTACCCCACGACTGGGGTAAGTTTTGAATCGAATATTCCCATGCGGTAAAATCCTGGAAACCTGAATTAGGCAATCTGAAAAGTGAACCGGTTTTGAAATCCGCTTTGAAATAAAATGATGAGTGATGAGGGATCGCTTTAAACCTATTTGTAATTCATAAGCTAGGGTATGCGGTCTTGGGTGAGTCTTGATTGTAAGAAGTCACTTTCAAGATAGATCAACAAATGGGTTAGATTGGTTATTGTTGGTAAAAGACTCTTTTGATATTCGACCTATATTTACAGGCATAATATTTGAAAATCATTCATTAACGATCGTTTTTTATGCTTACTGTTAACCGCCAGCGAAAATATATCCACAAAATTAAAAAAGAAGCTGCCTGGAAATTAAAAAAAAAAGCCGGTCTGTCTTCTGTTGATGATCTTCATCGTTTCCGGGTATCCATAAAAAAGTTAAAATCATTTAAATCGTTCCTGAATCCTTCAAAAGATAAAAAATACACCCGGCCATTAAAGAAATTATTTGCACAATCAGGAAATATACGCGACCTGCACAATGCTGATTTAATAGAAGAAAATCATTTTGTTCTTTCACAGGCTACCAAAAGTAAACGGTTGGGGGAATTTAATGCAGCCTATCAAAAATTTGCTTCACACGCAGCAGATTACAGGAAGTATTTTATCAGGGTATTGGCAAATCTAAATAAAAAAATCAATCCAGTTTCCATCCATGCCATCAAAGATCATTTTAAAAAAGAGCTCACTGCCATTTCAAAATATTTGT
>DATGFZ010000635.1:0-5477 GCA_035308805.1 Puia sp.
GGCGGATTTAATTTCACAAAATTATAATTGTTGACGCCATTTGATAAAAAAACAAATGCGGCACCTGATTGCACGTCTGCAACACTACCGAACAAACCTGTAGTAATACCAGCATACAATGGTGAACCAACTATGATATCGCTTTTACCATCTCCGTTTAAATCATCCGTTACTGCAACTGAAAATCCAAAGAGCGCATTGATACTGAGATTGATTCCGGCTTTGATGATGCTGTTCCCATTCAATTGTAAAGTAAGCAGCGGCGTGACGACCGTAGAAGTTAACTTTGCTCCGCTGAATGCATATACTTTTCCAACCGTTCCGCTACCCCCGATAATTGTTATTTTGTCAAGGGGAGCCCCGATGATAATATCATTTTTCCCATCACCATCGATATCGCCTGCTGCAATGCTGTACCCAAACAACGCTCCCGCAACGGCGGTGGAAGATTGCAATTTTGCATTCGGAGTAACAGACAATCCGCCGGCACTTCCATAATAAACAAATACAGCACCAACACTCGCCAGTGTTCCAGTTCCCGAAATCACATCAATCAAGCCCGGTGCTCCAACGGCAATATCTGCATAGCCATCACCATTTACATCACCAAGTCCGGCAACAGAATAGCCATAAGCCGCATCAATGGCTGTTTGCCCGATAATGGATGGTAAAATGCCTAGTGTACTACCAGACCATTCCGCGGTATGATTCAACGGATCTATCGTTAGGGGATAAACTGCGTTTTCATCATCTACAATTATTTCAAGAATATTCTTATTAATAAGTTCCATGCGCGCATTCAGCGGGTTCTTATTTGCGTCCCACACTTTCAATGCGTCATAGCGGAGAATTGTTTTTCCGTTCATCTTGAATTCCAATGCCTGGTCATCTTTCAGTGATGCACAAAGATTGGCATTTGTCAAAGTAATTTTTACTTGAAGATTTTCTGATCCCGCGGGTTTTTTATTAATGATGAAATCCTGTCTTAACCCATTTTCATTATTGGTATATTCAACATCAAAAAAATGATGATGCTGAACCAACAAGCCCTCGTTCATTTGATAAACAGGTCGTGATGCTGGCTTGAATGGAGTATTCCCTTTGCTTACCGAGTTGACTGTGAATGAGCTTTTCCAGGGGTTACCCATCTCTTTTCCGGTAAAATTTACCGGCTCGACAGAATAACCATTAGTCTGAATTTTATAGATAACCATTTGTGCGCGGTTGGCGCATCCAAAAGATAAAGCTAAAAGACTTTTGAAATTGTATTCACTTTTTGTAATAAAAGATTCTGCCCGGGTTAACCATTCAGATTCTGTAGTTGAAGAATTAAATTCATTTTCGTTTTTTTGTGAAGAATAAATTTGTCCACTTTGATTTTTCTGAGCGAATGTGATCTGAAGAGAAAATAATATCGCCAATAAGAGTAGAAATGTCTTCATTTTAGGGTACAATTTAAACGATGAAATAAATACTAATCAAGGTGGAATTTCGAGGGATAATGAAAACCATATATACAATAACTGGCCAAAGCAAGATTTTGCAACGATAGAAGGATTTTCGAGGATAGTGGCACTGGTATCAAGATCACGTAGCCGGCTTTGTCAAGGATATCGAATGCCACGGTAGTAATTGATGGCAAACCGAAAGTATAAACACGCGATTCTTGTTGCAAGTTTTTTTTTCAGTATTTAAAGCATCTAAATATTAACCCGTAGTAAAGGCTAAAATGTTTGGCTTAGAACTGACACAATGTAAGGGGGTAACAAGGCGAAATATAACCCACAAAAAAGCCCCTGAAGGGGCTTAATTTTTTTTGGATCGTACTTGAACCCATTTAATCGCTCAATCAAATGGCTCATGGTTCGAAGGATTGCGGTACAAAACCGTGCATGGATTTTTTATTTTCAGGTGTTGCTCGGCAAAGCGGTACATTTAGGTTATTCGGATTTTGGTTTTAAAGGATACTTTGGATCGGGTTTGTCTGGATATTGGTGTATCCGTTTTACTGATCAGCCTGATAAAGCAAACATACATTAGCGGCGAATCATGGAAAAGAGAATATTCGCCCGATTTTACGAATTCAGTATTTCCCAGGAATTCTCGTAAAATTACGATGCTGCATACAACATAAGATTCAACTGAAGTTATTCTTTCAGCTGGATGATTCCAATAAACAAAATCCATTATTACTGTCGATAGGAATCAGATATAATTTGGGCAAACTCATTTGATGATATTTTCCAATTGTTGTTGGATTTCGAAAAGTAATTGCCTGTCCACCTTTTCCAGCGCCTTTCGATCCTGCCACGGCATTTTTATGACGCGGTAAGAATCTTCTTCATCGGGTTCAAAAAACACGGCCAGTTCATCAATTTGCACTTTAAATTTATGTGAGTATCCTTGCAAAAGAAGGCATGCTGTAAATTCTCGCTGCTTGCCCTGGTAATTTATAGAAATCGTAAATGGGTCTGTCATGTAAAAATATTTTGAAGTGAAATTTGTTAGAATCTTGTACTGACTATTGAAGTTAAAATTAATAACAAACAGCCTCTATAAAATAAAAACCCTGCTGAATTCGGGGAGGATGAACAAACAAGCTCATTGATGACAATCAGGGTAATTGGTAACCATAATCATAGAATTAATTTTTAGCAGGTGATAATTTTGACAACCATGTATGAGGTGAATCATTATTGATGTTTGATGCGAAGAGCCATTAAATATTACAGGATAATCTGGCTGAAAAATGACCTGCCCGCCGGGGTTTCTGTTTTTCTTGTCGCCCTCCCTCTATGCCTCGGAATTGCATTGGCATCAGGGGCACCGCTTTATGCCGGCCTATTATCTGGGATCATTGGGGGTCTGATAGTTGCATTGGTCAGCGGTTCCCAGCTGGCCGTTTCAGGGCCTGCTGCTGGTTTGACAACCATCGTGGCAGCTTCAATCATTACACTCGGAGATTACAGAATTTTTCTTCTTGCAGTTATGATTGCTGGATTGTTTCAACTTGTTATTGGGCTTTTGAAATTCGGAGCCATTGCAAATTATTTCCCTTCTTCAGTAATTAAGGGGATGCTCGCCGCTATCGGAATCATGCTCATAGCAAAACAAATACCCTTTGCCCTGGGGTTTGATAAACCAGATTTTTGGACGAGTGGTTTTTCAAAAATATTTTCTTCAACACATTTCTCCTGGAATGTTGCAAATCTTGCTGGAGGGTTCTCTAAAGGGACAATTCTGATAACTATTTTTTCGCTATCCCTTCTTATTATACTTCAACAACCCTTCGCAAAGAAAGCCAAAATAATTCCGGCACCCTTGCTGGTTGTCATTTTTGGTATAATTATAAATATTTTTTTTATAAAAACCGCTCCAGATCTTTCTCTAAAACAAACTCAATTGGTAAATATTCCTTCAAATATTTTTTCAAATATTGCTTTCCCCGATTTTTCCAAATTATTTTCCAACACAAAAATCTGGGAAGATGGTATCCTCATCGGATTGCTGGCCTCGCTGGAAACGTTGCTTTGTATTGAGGCTATTGACAAACTCGACAGACGAAACCGCATTACCCCCTTAAATCGCGAACTCATCGCCCAGGGAATTGGGAATATGACATGCGGTCTTCTCGGAGCAATTCCTATGACAGCTGTAGTCGTAAGGGGTAGAGCCAATGTTGATGCGGGCGCAAAAACAAAACTTTCCGCT
The DNA here is from genome assembly GCA_035308805.1 of Puia sp. Lineage (GTDB taxonomy): Bacteria > Bacteroidota > Bacteroidia > Chitinophagales > Chitinophagaceae > Puia. The sequence continues at coordinate 3,712 of DATGFZ010000635.1, forward strand.
TTTACCCATGGGGTCTTTCTTTTGGCTGCCGTATTACTTATCCCTTTTTTATTGAATAAGATACCTTATGCTTCACTTGCTGCTATCCTGTTGATGACAGGTTACAATCTCACCAAGCCAAAACTCTATCGCAATGTGCTGAGTTCGGGGGGCAGACAATTCATCCCATTTTTAATAACAATAATCGCTATCCTTTTTACCGATTTGCTCATCGGGGTGAGCATCGGGCTTTTAATTTCTATTTATTTTATTGTCCGGAATAATTTCAAAGCGGAATACAAAATCATAAAAACAATACATAGCGGAATAGAAACTGATTACATAAAACTCAACAGCAATGTGACTTTTCTGAACAAAGTGAAACTTCGCAAAGTACTTGATGATATTCCAGAGAAAAGCATAATAACCATTGACGGCAGAGAGTGTAATTTCATTGACTACGATATTTTAGAAATCATTAGTGAATATGAAATCAAGGCAAAAGAAAGAAATATTCAATTGAAGATTTTGGGCATTGAAATAATCAATACAATGGCTATTCATTAAAGTGCCCATGGATATGCATTAAGAGCCGGCATAAGCAAGATATTTCCCTCATATCGTAATTTGGCTAGAAAAAGCATGTACTGTTATTTGGGTCTGCTCGGGTTTAGGAAATTACGACTTCCGGACACCAATATTCTTTTCATTGATGCTTTTAGTCTGGTTTCAAAAAAATCCAATCCTAATCAATAGGTGGTAATGACACAACAGGTTGCCTGAATATTTTGACCTCCTTGTATTCTCTAAATCGACATTGACGGCTAGGGACAATTTTGAACCTGTATGTATTCATCCACCATGAAATATTTCATATTGCATTTTATAGCTCCAATTGAAATTTAGGGCAGACCTGCCAGATGTCCCTGTTATTTGACCATCTTTCCAAAAACATTTGCACCTATTCCATATACGCCCCTTCTTTAATCTCATCATTGGCATTTGCAATTACTTCATCACCAGTCTTCAAATTACCAATCACTTCCGCTTTACCAGCAGACTCATTGGCAGTAACCACATCAACTTTTTCGATTTTATTATTTTTTACCAACAATACATATTTTCTTTCAGTTGAAATAACCACTGCAGACTTTGGAACAGATAGCGCATTTTGGTTTCCTTCGGAGTTAAATAACACATCTGCATACATGCCTGGTGCGAGCGAACCATCGGCATTGTATACGTCCAGCTCAATTCTTTCTGATCGATATTGAGCACTAATATTCATTGATATTCTGCTGATACGACCTTTTCGCTCAACTCCAGGGAAAGCTGAAAGTGAAAAAGAAACGCTGTCATTTTTTTTATTCAGGCTTGAAACAGCGCTTTCGGGTATATCAATTTCCAGACGCAAATGATCTACTTGTTTTAATTCAAGCATCGGTTTGCTATCCTTTGCTTCCGCACTTACCAATGCACCTGGGTGAACATTTCTCTGAGTTATCACCCCGTTGAATGGTGCAGTGACAACCAGGTAACCCATCATTGTTTGCTGCATTTGCCAGTTTGCTTTTTCCGCGTTGCTCAATGAGCTGTCTGCATCCGCTTTTGCTTTGGAAGTGGCCAGATCAAGAGGAGATATTGCACCTGGCGTTTGTGATGCTTCTTTCAACCGTTCATAATTTTCTTTATCAATCGTATAGTCAGACTTTGCACGCGCATATTTTTCTTTTGCCTGAACAACAGCTTGTGCAAGTTCAGGTGCTTCTAACATCATTAATATTTGT
>DATGFZ010000636.1:0-7211 GCA_035308805.1 Puia sp.
CCTGTACGGGAACCCCGGGAAGGCCTTTATCAATGATCAGTCAGCCGTCATTACAGAAGATCTGGCCATTAAATTTTTTGGAAGAAAAGACGTCATCAATAAAACCATCACCATTCAAACTCCAAGCGATGGCAGCAAACATGCTTATCTTATATCTGCCGTGTTAAAAAAAATGCCGTACAATTCCGTTACGAATTTTGCCGTGTATAAAACGGAGTACCAGGTTTATCTCTCCATGTTCAACAACCAGTATTTTCAGGGGGGCGACAAAGGAGATAACTGGAGCAATGTTTATATGGTTAATATGATCGAATTAAAAAAAGGAGTTTCTGCAAAGGACCTCGAAAAACCATTTGAACAAACGCTTGCCAAATATCAACCGCCGTTTGTAAAGGGAAATTTGAAAGTTGAACTGGCAGGACTGAAGGACTATCACCTTAAAAGCAATAACGGTGCGCTGCAAAAAACGATTACCACGCTTGCACTGATCGCAGGATTTATCCTGCTGCTGGCGGTCATCAATTTTGTAAACATCAACATCGGGACCTCCTCATACCGGCTCAAAGAAATTGGCCTCAGAAAAGTATTTGGAAGTAGGAGAACCCAACTCATCATACAGTTTATCACGGAATCCATGACCCTGACTTTTATTGCAGCGTTCATCTCTTTATTGCTTTACCAGGTGCTGATCCCGGTTTTTGACCAGCTGTTGCAGGCCTCACTGGAACCGCTCTGGCATTTTGGATCGGGTAAAATATTGTTCCTGCTCGGTCTGATCACGGTGGTGGGATTTATTTCCGGCTTTTATCCGGCCTTTGTGTTAAGTGCATCTGAAGTGATCAATTCGGTAAAAGGTAAAACGGGATCGGCAAAAGGAAGTTTGCTGCTGAGAAAAATCCTGCTCGTCGCACAATTTGCTTTGACCATTATTATTTTTATCAGTACACTGAATGTGTCAAGACAGGTTTCTTATTTTTTTACCAAGGATATAGGATATGATAAAGAGCAGGTCATGATCATTTCGTCCCTGCCGCGCAAGTGGGATTCTGTTGGCGTTATCCAGATGGAGAATGCCAGGAGTGAGCTGCTGACCCTGCCACAGGTAAAAAATGCAGCCTTATCCTACGAGATCCCGGATGGAAGCAGTGGTGGAAATGTAAATGCGTATGTGAATGGCTCCGGCAATTTTACCGGACTGATGCTGTTTACTACCGATCCCAGTTACGCCGATGTTTATGGCATCAGGATGAAGGAAGGCGTCTATTTGGCAAATGGCGCCGGCAATTATATTCCGGGGCAGGTGGTGATCAACGAATCGGCGCAAAAAGCATTGGGCCTGAACTCCGCCGTTGGTAAAACAATACACATCGGTGCGCCGAACGGTCTGCCGTTGACCATCGTCGGGGTGATCAGGGATTTTAATTTCCAGTCTTTGCAGGCGCCTGTGCAGGCCCTGATGATCGCAAACCTCAACGAATCATTTACGAGAAGCTATCGATATTTTTCAGTTAAGCTGAATACCACCGATATATTTAATACCGTGAGTGCATTGGAAAACAAATGGAAAAGCCTGTTTCCGGACGCAGGCTTTGAATATACATTCATGGACGAAAAATTTGAATCCATTTACAGAGGGGAATTGCAATTAAAGAAAGCCGCAACCATGGCAACCGTACTCAATCTCATCATTGTATTTATGGGGATATTTGGCATTGTCGCATTCACGCTGACAAAACGAACCAAGGAAATAGCCGTACGCAAAGTGCTCGGCGCGGATGCGCGTAATATTATTTTTATGTTTATTAAAGATTACGCTTTACTCATCGCCATTGCCAATATGATCGCCTGGCCCGTCGCTTACCTCATCAGCAACAAGTGGCTTCAAAATTTCACATACCGTGTGCAGCAAAATATAATCCCCTACCTGGTTGTCTGCGCGTTCATCTTCATGCTCGTTTTCATGTTGGTTAGTGCCCAGTGTTTTAAGGCTGCTTCAGATAATCCGGTAAACAGTTTGCGGACAGAATGAATGAGGGTGAGCAGCGAAAATTGTTCAGGCAGGTCCTCCCTGCTCCGGGAAACAAGGTGGGGCAGTGCCTCGCGTCTCAACAGCCATTTACTCCTTCCCTATTTAGGGTTTTTCCCAAAATATCCCGGGACTTCCCAGCGCGGGAAAATGACAGATGGATCATTTTAAGTTAACGCCTTTGTTATTAGCGAGATATAAAATTGGCCGCAAATTGGACTATCAGCGGTGAACAAAATTCACCCCCATGAAACAGCTCAACTTAAAAATTTGTAAACAAGTAACGCTTTTAACAATCATGCTTACTGTATCTTTTTTTTCTTTTGCGCAAAGTATCATGCCGCCGTTATCTCTCAGGAACCCGGTGTTGGTTTCCGGAAGCGATAAAGCCGCGCCGGTTGTCAATCCGCTTCCTGTAATCCTGGGATCATTTACGGCAGAATCAGGTAATGCGAACAAAGCGGGTCTCAGCTGGTCAACGACCGCTGAAGTCAATGCAAGCCATTTTAGGGTTCAGCGCAGTCTTGATGCGGTTAATTTCGATGACGTGGCGATCGTATTTACCCAGGAAGGTAACTCAGCTTCCATCAGAACATACAACTACCCCGATAACATCAGTTCAGTAAATGCAACCGTCATTTATTACCGTTTGAAAATGGTTGACATGGAGGGTTCCTTCAGTTACTCAGGTGTTGAAGCGATCCGTGTTGATAAACAAGAGAATGATCAGGCGATTGCTTATCTCAGTCAGGCTACAAACGAATTACGTATAACCATCCCCGATAGCTGGCAGAATAAAGTGGTCATCTACAGCATCTATAACATGCATGGAAGCCTGGTGAAAGCGAAAATAGACAGCCATGCGGGACAGACTGAAACTTTACCTCTATCAGGTCTTTCTACCGGGACCTATCTCATTAAAACGGCAAGCGGAAAAAATGTAACCACACAAAGGTTTGTAAAAATTGTATAAAGACATTCGTTTTCACAGTACGACGAATCCTGCCGGGCTTTTGTAAGCCTGGCTTTTTTAATTCATAAATGCCTCAATCCTTAATGATCCCTGCGAAAAAAAATATTGCTGCAGGCGGCTGCTGCTCCAACCTTGCTTTAAACAAGAGCGGATATCCCGGGATGGGTTGATCATTCATGCGGGTATCCTGTCCCATGCATTTCATTTTGCTGCAGGATAAATAATTATTTATTTTGTATTTGTAATTTTATGTCGTCGTTACATTGTATGCTACTTTCCCTGCTCACCGGGGTTAAACTTACCATGATGAAAAAAATATTTTTCCTGTCTGCATTCATTTTATTTTCGATGATTTTGCATGCGCAAAAGATCACCACCACTTTCGACCATATGGGAATACTTGTTCGCGATCTTGATAAAAGCACCGCTTTTTATATCAATGTTTTGGGATTGGACAGCATAAGAAACCCATGGCCTGGTCAGCGGGCAACATGGTTTAAAATAGGTGAGCGGTATCAATTACACCTGATGGAAGAAAAAAAGGACTCTTTAGCCATCCCGGCATTTAACCATTTGTGTTTCAGTGTGGGCTCTGTAAATGATTTTATTGCAAAGCTTAACAAAGAAAACATTCCCTATTACGATGCCCAGTGGAAACGCAATGGGATCACCAACATGCGCGCAGACGGGGTCAAACAAATTTTCTTCCGGGATCCTGATGGTTATGTGATTGAAGTAAATGACAGGGTTCACTAAAAATCATCTGCATCGCGGTAAGCTTTTATCAGGGCCAGTTCACCCTCTTTTCCGGGCTTTGCGTTTCCGTGTTCCATTCCCAACATGCCTTTGTATCCTTTGGCGTAAATGTGGGAGAAAATATTCTTGTAATCCATCTCGCCCGTGCCCGGCTCATTCCTTCCGGGATTATTGCCGATCTGGAAATAGGCAATTTCGTCATATGCCCAATCGATATTGCGGATCAGGTTGCCCGTGTTGCGCTGGATGTGGTACATGTCAAATAATATTTTGCAGACAGGGCTGTTCACCGCCTTGCAAATGGCATAAGCCTGGTCAGCAGTACGCAAAAAAAGATCGGGTGTGTCACTCAATGGTTCAAGTACCATCACCAGTCCATGAGGCTCCAGGATGTCAGCTCCTTTTCTTAATGCGGTAATAACATTTGCTGTCTGAATGCCCATCGGCAGGTGTCGTTCAAAATCCCCTGGCACCATGGTCGTTAATTTTCCGCCGCAACGTTTGGAAACATCTATGGCATCGCGGCATCCTTTTAAGAATACCTCAACAAATTCAGGTTTACCTGCTGCTATGCTGTTGGCGCCGTTGCCGCCTTTGGCCAAAACAAAAACGCCCATGCTCATTCCAAGTTTTGCCAGCGCATCACCGATCTTTTGTTGTTCCCCGGGTGATCTTTCCATCATCGGGTTATCTTCAATGCTGCGGAAGCCATGATCGTAAGCAAATTTTATTTGTTCAACAAAATCATCCCCCGCGCTGTTTTTAAACATGCCATCATGCGTTGCATAATTCAGGTGAAAAGGCTTGTCATCAGCAATAAATTCTTCTTTGTCTGACGCCGCTTTTGCGATGCTGCCGGACAATAAACCGGCACCCCCCAATACTGAACTACGGAGAAAATGTTTGCGTTGCATAACCTGAAATTTTTTTCAGGTTAAAGGTAGAGGTAAATGAATTTATTTATAAAAAAATAAAACAGCCATGATGAATGACGATATCATTTTCACCTCTCCCTCATGCAGGTGTTGCCCGTTTCCGGTTTTTTAAAACAACTTCCCCTGGCTGCCCGGAACCCTGAACTGCGTTGTATCCAGGCTCCATTCTTCGGCATTCATTCCATAAAGCTTTCCGTATTTTTTATATTGCTGCGACACCATCTGCGCAATGTTTCCCTCGCCGCGCATGCGCACACCCCAGCGCGTGTCGTTTACTTTGCCATCATGACTCTGCTCGATCAGGTGCCAGACTTTGTCTGCCCTGTCAGGGAAATTTTTATACAGCCAGTCGTGGAATAAGAATTTGATGGCGCCATTCAGGCGGATAAACGTATAGGCAGTGAAGGTTGCGCCATTATCGCGCGCGGCTTTCATGATGCGTTGCATCTCGTGTTCGTTCAACCCGGGAATCATAGGCCCCATCATAACGCCCATGCGTACGCCGGCACTGCTTAATTCATTAATTACTTTCAATTTTTGCCTGGCTGTGGTTGTCCGTGGTTCCATCGTCCTGCGTAAATCTTCATTGAAGGATGTGATGGAAACCATTGCGGAAACCAGTCTTTTCCCGGCCATTTCCTGCAGCACATCTTTGTCTTTTAATATCCATGAATTTTTTGTGAGGATGCCGACGGGCTGATTGAATTCATTGCACACTTCCAGCAGGCGGCGGGTGAGGCGATAAGTTTGCTCGGCAGGTTGATAGCAATCCGTGTTGCCGCTGAGCATTATCGGAATGCATTGCCATTTAGGATGCCTTAAGAATGTACGCAACAGCTGCGGCGCATTTTTCTTCACGATTATTTTTCTTTCAAAATCCAATCCTGCACTGTAACCCCAGTATTCATGGACGTTTCGTGCGTAGCAATAAATGCAACCATGTTCGCACCCGGCATAGGGATTCATGCTGTAACTCATGCCGACATCGGGGCTTTCCACTTTGTTGACAATGGTTTTTGATTCCTGCTCGAGGTATTGGGTCGGAACATTTGGTTCTTCCCAATCATCGATCGCTTCAGCATGTTCCCTGGTCGTTTCATCTTTTAAGAACCGGTTTTTTGTATTGATCTGGGCACCGCGACCAGCCAGGTATTGCGCGGTTTCTTCGGGTTGTTTGGCAGATACTTTATAATGATCCTGCTGTAATTGTTCTGACATAAATTTTTTTTTTGCGCTGGGATGAGGGAGAACACGGAGAATGATGCCTGGAAAGCCAGCTAAAACGGGATCACCCCGCTGCCGGCGAACCAGGCCTGTCGTATGGCGGCTCTCGGTCAGAGCGCCATCCGCTTTATTCCATCCTTCATTAAGGGGACATTAAAATTCATGATATAGCCAAGGCGTTTGCCTGTGAGTTTTAAATAACTTAACAATTGAGCTTCCCAGACAGGATTGTGATTTTCCTGCGCTTTTAATTCGACGATGATAATGTCTTCAATCACAAAATCAATTTTTAAACCTTCCTCAATAAGCATGTCATGGTAAACGACCGGGAGGGGACCCTGCCTGACGAAGGAAATATTTCGCTTTGCCAGTTCGTAGCAAAAACATTTTTCATAAATGCTTTCCATCAGACCCGGACCAAGAATCCTGTGGATGGAGATGGCAGCATTCATCAGCTGGCCGGTGAGCCATTGGTGTTCGCCGGAAACGGGTTTGCATCTATTTTCAATTATACGTTGAGACATTTTATCTTTTTTTGTCTAAGGTCGCACAGAAAAAAAATAGGATACGGACCACTGCTTATTGTTGTGCCCAATGAACTCTTTGTTGCCAAAGACAATCGCAAGCTGCTTAAAAATCGGAGCAACCTTTTCCCCCACGGGGTTTTTTGTGTGATTTCTTTTCTTAAAAAATTTGAATGATTAATAATTTAGTATAAATTTACTAAAATAATTAGTAAACAAAAAAATTAATTTTTATGGACGGGGAAATATTTTACGGGGCAGCCTATAAAGGCTCAAAAAACTATTCACAGCGCGATGTACGCACAGCGAACGCCACGGGCTTTACTGCCGCAGCTGATGATTATATGGAACGCGGAATCGATTTGAATGAACAATTGGTTCGCAATAAACCCGCAACTTTTTTTATGCGGGTAAAAGGCGATGCGATGATCGGCGCGGGTATTTTTGATGGCGACATCGTGATTGTGGACCGGTCCATAAAAGCTGCGAACGGCAGGGTCGTTATCGCAACACTGAACGGGGAGATGCTTATCCGGCGGTTTGAGAAAACGTTTAATAAAATAAGATTGCTGCCGGAAACCAATAAATTATCTCCGATTGATGTTGACACATCGGCTGCTGAATTTTCGGTATGGGGGGTGGTGACGTATAACATTCATTCACCGGGTTCTTTGATTTGAGTTATTCTGAATCAGGAAATGCAAAATCAGCTGATATGCATCAGTCCAGCAAAATGATCAGGGAAGAGGAGTCTCCTCCTTCAGGCGGCAGCA
>DATGFZ010000637.1:0-4738 GCA_035308805.1 Puia sp.
TTGTCTGTAGTGACTAAAGCAGCTTGTCATACCATTTGGGCTTTTATTATCTGCGAGCCCGATCAGGCAAGATTCTACAATGTTTGGAGTACTTCAGCAATCGCCTGAACCAATTCGCGATCCGGCAATTCCCCACCACTCACTTCCGACGCTATCGCCCGGTAATCTCCGGAGTCATCCCGTTCGAACACCAGCTCCATTCCGTCTACCGGCACGATGAACCTGTATCCATATTGCCAAACCTGTAACTCAGCCTCAAAACTTCGCTCCTCACCACGGTAATTCACCGGTATCATAACGGTTTCTCCCATGAACGCGAAAATAATGCATTGTTCTTTGGGGCAGGCGATCGCGGCTCTTTTTTATAAGGGGATTAGAGCTGAAATGGTGGTGCGAAAGGAAAAGGAATAGGCGTTTCTGGCTAATAATTGTGGTTAAAAGCTGATCCGGATCAAGAAGTCGGAATACGGTCATAGCTTACCGCTGATTAGGTTGGGACTATCCCAATAGAAGACCTAGTACCGATAGTCTATCATCAGAAATTAATTTAATATGTTTCTGATTTTGGTTCCTAGACGAACAGTTAAGATCAATTGAAGCACCAGCAGGTTGATTTGTTCTCCAGCGCCAAGCAAACTGGCATTTGATGGTCAGCCTAATTGGCGCCTGCAATTGTCACGGGGTCGTTCTGGATGAAAGTATTGAAAGGTGAACTGATTGCGAACCCAAAATGATACTAATTGAGTAAAAATAAATAATTTTCCGTCTTCAATCATGATTCAATGTTGATTAACTTAAAACATAAAAATGAAAAAAACAAAACCAGGTGTGATCGCAGCGGTCACACACGACCTCTTGGAAAAGGCAGGAGAAAAAGTTGAGGCCGTTAAAGAATCGCTTATCGCAGGTAAAAACAAAGTGGTCAATATCGTCGAAGAAAAGGTGGAAGCGGCAAAAAAAGTGATCCACGACCACACTGCCCCGGCAAAAAAAACGGTAAAAAAGAAAGTGGTGGCAGTTAAAAAAGCTGCGGTAAAGCCGCTAAAAAAGGGCATGAAAAAAGTGGGGAAAAAAAAGCCTCCCACAAAAATCCGAAGAAAATAAAGCAATGAACCTAAAGCTACTGGCGTTTCAGAAGCCGGGTCCGCCTTTACCCAATCTAAGCTATCAGGAAAAGCAATCTTGAATTGGAACCTACACTTATGGAGAAATGGATTAAGTAAACCGCACCAATACAAAAACAGCCAGATTCAAAAAATTAGAATTTTCTTTTTGAAAGGTTAAACCCTGCCTTCAAAAAGAAGCCCTCTACGTAAACATTTTCACCTTTGGCAATACTAGTGAGCCCGCGTTGGTAAGAAAGATCCAGGTTGAGATTTGCAAGGTAAAAACAGAAACCACCAACGAAACCGATATAACTTTTTTGCATAGCCGGGTCAGTATCGACTCCTTCCCCCGCTCCGTTGAGATTATGAAAACCTCTGGCCAGGTAGCAAATCTGGGGACCTGCATACATAAAGATGGCATTGCTGTAAGGCACACCTCCGGGGACGTAACCACCCGGATTATTGGTTGTAGTAGTGATGATATGATAATAGTAGCCGTGATCATATTCATAAGTTTGTGAATTGCTGGAAGGCGAAATATACCGGGGTTGTGTAACCTTGTTCTTGAATGACAGACAATATTCAAACAACAACGGTACATCGATATAATTCAACGTCAGTGATTCAAATCCAGACCCAACTCCATTATTGTTAGCACTAAAGTAATCCCACACCAGCTTCGTCTTTATACCAAAGTCTGGACCTACTGATCCGGTTTGGTCTTTTCTATGCAGCCATTCGAAATATACATCTCCCGTATAGGCAACCTGATAGGCGAGGTTAGAATGTACCAGCGGATCAGTGGCAACCTTTAAAGGCGATACTCCGGTTCCTCCCCACCAAGCGCCAAAATCCATTCCGGAGTTAAATTTCCAGGTTTTGGGGTGCATTTCAGTTCGGGACGTATATTGAGCACAAGTTAAAAGGGGGAAAGCCATTGTTAATAATAGGCAGACAGGTAAAAGTGGATTTTTCATAAGGTATTTGTTTATCAAAGTTGACGGTAAAACGGTTTATTAACGGGGTTATTACAAAAAGGTAAAATGTATTTTGTAAAATATTCGAAATCAATATTTTAATTACTTGATTTCCTCATTAATATTATGGGAGTTAAAAATTATGCTTGCCTTTTTGAGCACTTGATTGTTGGAAAAAAGTTTTAGGAGGGATGATGGTGTACTTCCATTTTTTTAGTTTACAGTTTTTAGTTTTTTATTCTTTAATTCTTAGTTATTTATTTCTGCGATTGCTCATTAACCATGTTAAGTAAGTTTTGATTAGTAATATGTAACAAGCGTATTCTCCGTAAGTCGGATTGCGCCTGAACAATATATGCCTCGTAAAACGCAACAAGGGAATTACGTTGTTCAGCAGATAAAGAAGCAAAAGGTTTGATTACAGGAATATGTGGAACGGCATCATAAGACCGACTTGTATCGGTAGTGATCATATCATGGTAATCCATGAGTTTGACAATTTCAGTTTGTTGGCCCAATATTGCAGCCAGAACACGCGTGTTATAATTTTTCACTGTTTCAATCTGACCTTTATAGTAAGCCATACTATCCCGAAGTGCAATATTATTGATATAGCGCAATGCCCCTGCATTTACCATTTGATCATAAGAAGATGTACTGAATGGAATTTCAACTAGTGTAATTGCAAAAATATTCAGTCGTTCCAGCACATTAAGTTTTGTATTTTCTTCTCCATTAAAAAAAATATTCTTAACGCTATCACAAACAACTATTTTTCTTTGGTATATTTTTTTGTATTGCGTTAATAAAGCTTGTTGCTGTATCAATTCATCTCGATAAGTTTCCAGGTATTCTTTGGTATTGTTCTTATCAGTAAAATGCTCCCTAATGCTTTCCGCAAAAAAGCCCATAGTGACGGCCAGAAATATCATTAAGAATTCTAAAAAATACTCTTTGAAATTTTTCTTTTCTACGTGAGGGTGGTGATGTACTTCCATATTTTAATTTGATGGTTTTACTTTCTCATGAACTTATTGGTAATTGAATTACAAATTCCGTAAACTCGTCTTCTTTAGTCTCCTACCGGGATAGGGTTTGCCATCACTTTCTGTAGGTCATCATAAAACCCCTGTTGTAAACCGTCATTTCTGCGAGCGTATGATCATACCATTTACCACACTAACGTTAAAGTATGACATGAAAATCTGCAGCCTTGTTGTCTGTAGTGACTAAAGCAGCTTGTCATACCATTTGAGCTTTTATTATCTGCGAGCCCAATCAGGCAAGATTCTACAATGTTTGGAGTACTTCAGCAATCGCCTGAACCAATTCGCGATCCGGCAATTCCCCACAACTCCCTTCCGACGCTATCGCCCGGTAATCTCCGGAGTCATCTCGTTCGAACACCAGCTCCATTCCGTCTACCGGCACGATGAACCTGTATCCATATTGCCAAACCTGTAGCTCAGCCTCAAAACTGCGCTCTTCCCCACGGTAATTCACCGGTATCATAACAGTTTCTCCCATCGACGCGAAAATACTGCTTTGTTTCTTGGGGCAGGCGGTCGCGGCCCTTTTTTATAAGGGGATTAGAGCTGAAATGGTGGTGCGAAAGGAAAAGGAATAGGCGTTTCTGGATTATTTCCCGCTCAGGCAAGCGGGTTGCTTTGATAAAGTTATTTTGATTTAGGCCGGGCTAATGCTCAATGAGATATTTTGTAGTCATTTTCGGATTGGCATCTTATGGCAGGACCCTGAGAAAAAGTATAGGTTTGGAAATAAACTTGGTAAGTTTTTAAGATGGGATGGAGCTAAAATGAAACATCGCATGTTTGTAGACGTCAGTTAATTTCTGCATGTGGGTGACGGACTGCCATGTTGTTATGAGTTTGCAGTTTTACCTCTTCATTCACCCTTGATGATTGAGCAGTCACTTCTTCATTCATTTTCTAAACGATATTCTTTTTGGATCATTTTAATAAGTTCTGTTGCTTGCTTCTTAAGTTCAGTTTCTCTTACTATCTGTAGCTGATCATTCTTCTTTAGATACTGGGCGTTGCCGATCAAAGTATTTATGGTAGCCGGATCCGCTTTAAAAAGCGCAGGATTATTCAGTGGCTTTTCAATTTTGTCAATTTTTGTAAGCATGCTATTGAAAACTTTTCCATCGTATAAATCAATAGCCGCTTTACGGTACTCTGACCTGATGTTATATTCATCCTCTGTGCCTGCAATTTGCAGCCTCATTTTCTGATCGTAAGTCATGATGCTGTTGGAAACGGCAACGTTACGGATAAGCCTTAACCCCCCTGAGCTTTTCAATTGCTGGATGGTTCGGTCATTGGGCGAAAAATTAGCGGGAGGAGAAATGCTGCGACCATAATAATATATCTCATTTATCATGGTTCTATAATTCTGAGAGCTTAGCAAATAAATCAGGGAATCAATCATCACGATCCGCGATTGTTTCAAATAAATATTAGAAGCCAAGGTAGACGTATCGGATTTTAAATCCTCGATCATGGATTGCATGTACTGCTTTTCCCTTTCTCTGTCGGCAATATTTTCCCTGATGCTTTCTGCAATAAATCCCAGTGTAACAGCAAGAAATATCATTAAGAACTCCAACAGATACTCTTTCCAGGGTTTTGGTTT